>JAFZAR010000272.1 GCA_017557085.1 Verrucomicrobiota bacterium
CTTCCAGCGCAGCAATCAAGCGCTTGCGGTGGATCGGTTTGACCAGCCAGTCTTTACCACCGTAGGAACACAGGACCGGAATGTTTTGAGCGTGGATATATGGAACAGGAGAAAGAGAGCTGAGGGTTTTCTCTGCCTGCCCATTGGTGATTTGTTCGGCTGAGATTTCTGTTCCGCTCAGAGCGCTGGCCAGTTGCGCTACTTTTTTGGGATCATCCTCGAAACTGCCCAGATGGAAGTCTATAGGCCCCACTTGTTCAAATACGAACCGGATGGGCAAAGGCGAGGTTTCATACCGGTTGAAGGCATAGAGCAGAGCCAGATGGCCGCCCGCGCTGTAGCCGGAGAGAGCCAGTTGATCTACCTTGTAGCCCATTTCTGCCGTGGTGGTTTTGATTTGTTTGATGCACGCCTCGATTTCATCCAGCATGGTGGTGAGGTTGACTCCTGGAGTGGGTTTGGTCAAGTGCTTCAGCAGGGTATAGGACATAGTGGCGGTGATATAACCTTCTTTCGCGTAGCGCTTGCAGGCGTAATCCATATCAGTACGCTTACCGACTATCCAGGCACCGCCATGGATGAAGAGCATCACGGCGTGAGTCTTGTTTGTATCGAGATCGGCAGGGATATAAAGATCGAACGAGTTCCGTTTTTTGGGGCCATAAGTAATAGATTTATGGATAGTGCCGTCAGTTTTTTCCCAAGCTGTGTAACCAGAGCTCTGGATACGGTTTCCGATATTGCATCCGCATGTCAGCAAAACTGTTATGGAGAGTATGAAAAGGAAAACGACACTGCCGGCGGTGCCCAGGAGTATTCTCTTGATAAGTTTTTTAAGACAAAGGAAATGTAAAACGAATCCAAAAAGCACGAAAAGAAGAACGGAGCCGACGACGGATTCCAGGAGTATTTTCTTGATGGGGTTCATAGGACAGAGAAAGTGGATAACAGCTATAAAAAGTACGAGGAGAAAAACTGCAATAGCGGCAGTTTTCAAAGAGGTTTTCCTGACAGAGTTCATAAGGCAAATATAAAAAAAGAAGGCAGGGCCGAAACCCTGCCTTTCTTTATAAGAACTTTACGCGTTCTTGATCCAATCACAATACGGAGCGCGTTGTTTGCGATCCAGAAGCTTGTTGGCTTCTTCGTTATTGGTGATAACTTCGCGTTTGGGATCCCAATGGATTTCTTTGTTAGTCCAGTAAGCGATATTGCACAGGTGGCAAACGGTCACGCTGCGGCAGCCGACTTCCACGTCGCAGATCGGACGGGTGTGGTTGCGGATGCCATTGAACCAATCCTGATGATGGTCATTGCTTTCATACAGCTTGACATCGCTGTCTGTGAATTTAACGTCTTCCAGTTCTTCCGGAGCGAAACCGATCTTACCGCGGTCCACATAGATGCGGCCTTCGGTGCCGATGAATTGGATGCCGAAGCCTTCTTTTTTGCCGTCACGTTCCAAGGTGTTGTCACCGCCGTGCTGCACTTCGACTCCATTGGCATAGTAGAACTTAATACCGCTGGTGGCGTTTTCATTGCCCGGAGGAACGAATTTCACCGGACCGCTGTCATCCATGCCCAAAGCCCATTGGACGATGTCATAGTGGTGGCAGCCCCAGTCGGTGGTCATACCGCCGGAGTATTCACGATAATCGCGCCACGGATAGAAATGATGCACTCCGCGAGGACTGAGCAGGTGATTGTAGGCACGATACGGTGCCGGACCCAGCCACATATCCCAATGGAGACCTTCCGGAGCTTCTTCAGAGGGCAGATTGCACCAGCGGGAAGGAGCGCCGATGTTGACGATGATCTTCTTGATCTCACCGATCTTGCCGTTGCGGACCATGCGTGCGGCCTTGCGGAATTCCGCGCTGGAACGCTGCTGGCTGCCTGTTTGGAAAATGATGTCATTCTTGCGGACGGCATTTGCCATGGCGCGGGCCTGACGTACTGTCAAACTCAGCGGTTTTTCGCAGTAAATGTGTTTGCCGGCATTGGCGGCCATGATGACAGGGATGCTGTGCCAATGGTCAGGAGTAGCGATAAAGACGGCATCCAGATCCTTGCGGGAAAGCATCTCGCGGAAGTCATAGTAAGCGTCGCATTTCTGGGCGTTTTCGCCGAATCTTTCTTTATAGCGATTGTCCACTACGCCTTTGGCATAGTTCAGACGGTCTGTATCCACATCACAAACGGCGATCACTCGAGCGTCATCACGATTGGCAACAGAACCCAAATGGCCTCTGTTTTGCATACCGATACCGATAAAACCGATATTGAGGCGGTTATTGGGTTTTTCCTCTGCTTTGGCGTTCCAAATGCTGGAGGGGAGAATAAAGGGGACAGCAAAGGCCGTTGAAGCGGTCTTTAAGAAGCTGCGCCTTGAAATCAAGCACTTTTTCATACAGGGAAATTTTGACAAATTTATTGAAAAGAGCAAGGGAAAAGGTATTTTTTACACAGAAAAACTCAATTTTTTATTGTCTGGAGGGTGCTTTCTGCGGATACTGAGTGCGGTGTAATTAGAGCGTTAAGCGATATGGAAAAGGTTCGGATTGGTATTGTGGGGCTTGGAAACATGGGACGTTTCCACGCTGATTATTTGTTAAAAGGAGAAGTTGCTCGCGCAGAATTGACAGCGGTGAGTGATGCGTTTGAAAAGGGACTGGAGCCTTATAAAGGTAAGGTGGCGACGTTCTTAAAATGCGAGGAGATGATTCGGTCAGGCAAGATCGACGCGCTGATCATCGCTACTCCGCATTATTTCCATACGCTTCAGGGAATCGATGCTTTGGAACAGGGACTGCATGTATTGACAGAAAAGCCGATATCCGTTCACAAGGCTGACTGTGAAAGACTTATCGCGGCTCATAAGAAACCGGGACAGGTCTTTGCCGCTATGTTCCAGCTGCGGACAGATCCCAAGTTTGAAAAGATCAAAAAACTGATTTCTACCGGTGAGCTGGGAGAAATCGTGCGAGTGAACTGGATCAATACAGACTGGTTCCGCACAGAGGCTTACTATGCCAGCGGCGGCTGGCGCGCTACCTGGAAAGGCGAAGGCGGTGGAGTTTTGCTGAACCAGTGTCCGCATAATTTAGATTTGTTGCAGTGGTTCTGCGGAATGCCCTCCAAAGTCAGAGGTTTTTGTCAAATTGGCAAGTACCATGATATTGAGGTGGAGGATAATGTGACCGCATACCTAGAGTATCCTAATGGAGCTACGGGTGTATTTGTGACCAGTACAGGAGAAGCTCCCGGAACGAATCGCTTGGAGATCGCCGGCACACGTGGACGGCTGGTCTTTGAGAACGGCAAGATCACTTTCACCCGAAACGAGCAGGATATGAAGAAATTCTGCGAAGAATCCAAGATCGGTTTCGCCAAGCCAGAAGTGTGGGAGATCAACATCCCGTATGAAAACACGGGTGCTCAGCATAAGCGGATCACGCAGAACTTTGTGGATGCTATTTTGGGCGGCAAGCCTTTGATCGCTCCTGCCGAAGAGGGTATTCATTCTGTAGAGCTGGCAAACAGTATCCTTTACAGTTCGCTGACCAATCAGACTATCGAACTGCCGTTGGACAGTGCCGCGTATGAGGCAAAACTGAAAGATTTGATAGCCCATTCCACACACGTAAAGAAAGTGCGTGAAGTGGACAGCGGCGATTTTTCTAAGTCATTTTCAAAATAGGATTTACTTATGATTTTAATGGGTATTAGTGACGAGGCCGGCGCGCTGATGGAGACTCAGATCCGCGCGACTCGCGAGTTGGGCTGGGAGAATATTGAAGCCCGCGCGGTAGAAGTGCCGGGTTTCCCAAAAGGAAACATCCATGACATTCCTGAAGAAGCTTTTAAGCAGGTCGAAAAACAAATCAAAGATTCCGGGGTGCATGTTTATTGCTTCGGTTCGACCATTGGCAACTGGGCCAAGAAGATCACTCAGCCGTTTGAACCGACGCTGGAAGAGGTGAGTCGTGCTATTGACCGTATGACACGCTTGGGGACAAAGTACATCCGTGTGATGAGCTTTGTCATTGAACCGGGCAATGAGCAGTACGAGGAAGAACGGTTTCGCCGGATGCGCGAGATCACCCGGCGGTTCCTGGATGCCGGGATCACGCCTGTGCATGAGAACTGCATGAACTATGGCGGAATGAGTTATAAGCACGCGCTGCGCCTGCTGGAGAATGTACCCGGTTTGAAATGGGTTTTTGATACAGGCAATCCAATCTTCAATAATGACCGCAGCAAGGAAGAGCCTTATCCCAAACAGAATGCATGGGCTTTCTACTGGCAGATGAAACCTTATATCGAGCATGTCCATATCAAAGACGCTTACTGGGATATTTTGAAAGGAGATGCCGTTTATACCTTCCCCGGTGAAGGGAAGGGGTATGTTAAAGAAATTTTATCTGATTTAAAAGCAAGTGGTTATAATAAAGGCATCAGTATCGAGCCTCATATAGCCGTGGTATTCCACGACGAGAACGTTAAAGCTTCCGAAGAAAAACAGTACCGTTCCTATGTGGAATACGGACAGAAACTGAATCAAATCATCAAAGAACTGAAATGATCATCAAATCTATAGCGTATCCGCGTGCCGGTCTGGTGGGGAATCCCTCCGATGGGTATCACGGGAAAACGATTTCCTTTTCGTTCTGCAACTACCAAGCCTGTGTTACGCTTTATCAAACACCGGAATTGGAGATTCTGCCGAATACACGCGATGAGTCGAAGTTTGACAGCATCAAAGACTTGGCCAACGATGTGCAGCTGAACGGCTACTATGGCGGCATCCGTCTGCTGAAAGCGACGATCAAGCGTTTTCATGATTACTGCGTCATGAATCATATCGAGCTGGATGACCGCAATTTCACTTTGCGTTACAGTACGAACATCCCCAGCCGGGTAGGTATGGCTGGTTCCAGCGCGATCATCACCGCCTGTCTGAGGGCATTGATGGCATTCTACGGAACGATCATTCCTAAACCGGTCCAGGCCAATTTGATTCTATCGGTGGAGAATAAGGAGCTGGGGATCCCAGCCGGTCTTCAGGATCGTGTGGCTCAGGTCTATCAAGGGGTTGTCTATATGGATTTCGACAAAGAGTATATGGATGAACATGGTTTTGGACGGTATGAGTATCTGTCACAAAATCAGCTGCCTCCCATCTATGTTGCTTATCGGGATGATATGAGCGAGGGGACAGAGGTCTTCCATAATGACATTCGTGGTCGTTTCAATCGGGGAGAACCGGAAGTCGTAGAGGCTATGCGCTACTGGGCGGATTTGACGGATCGGGTAAAGGATGCTTTGCTCAAACGTCAGGGACATGAGGTCATCGGACCTCTGCTGGATGCTAATTTTGACAAGCGCAAGGAATTGTATCGGATTAGCAAAGGCAATCTGGAAATGGTGGCGGCGGCTCGCTCGGTAGGAGCCAGCGCAAAGTTCTGCGGTTCAGGCGGAGCGATCGTTGGCACGTATAAGGATGAAGCGATGTATGCCAAACTTGAAAAGACATTGACCGGATTAGGGATAAGTCTGATCAAACCGATTTTTGTGCCGCCGTCGTTGGACGCGCCTTTATCACTTTAGCGGCGAGTTCCTAACTAGGACTTGATATTTAGGCTTTTCTTGGCTAGGGTGGAAGAGCCTTCAGGTATGGAAAAAGGTCCGTCCTGATATACATAAAATGGGCATTTTAGATTTAACTCTCAGCGTGCTTGCCGTTTTGCTATGGGCAAACTGGCAAATGGGGGTCTCTGCCAATCAGAAGCGGGTCACCGATTTGGGACACGTGGGGCGTACGATTTCCCATAAAGCGGAACCGGGTTTTTCCTGGAAAACGCTGCTGCCGCTGGTTGCCATTTTATTTCTGAGGCCGTTTATTTATTGGCAGATAGGAATGGGGATAGAGTGGAGCGCGATGCTGAAGTTTGGAGCGGTCTCCATACCGTTCCGTTCGGATAATCTTCTGCACATGATGGTGTTTTCACTGGCGGGATTTGCTCAGATCCTGCTGATTTTCTATTCCTGGATACTTTTCCTGGGATTAGTGAACTACGGAGACAATGTCAATGAAAACAATTTGCTGCACAAAGGGATCCACATTTTTACAAAGCCGGTTATCAAGTGGCCAGTGATATTCCGGATCCTTTTGCCGGGGATGATCACAGCTCCCTTGTGGTTCCTTTTTTGTCTGGTTTTGGAAAAGATCAATATCTTTCCGGTTCAGACTCTTAAATCTATTTTTTGTGAAAGCTTGGTCATGGGACTGTGTGCCTATCTGCCGTGGTGTCATCTGCTGGCGCTGCTGATTTTTATCTACTTCCTGAACAGCTACATTTATCTGGGCGGTTCACCCATCTGGAATTATCTGCACTTTTTCACTCGCAAGATATTGACACCGCTCTACTTTCTACCGTTGCAAATCAGCAAGATAGATTTCACTCCCGTGGCCGGGATGGCCATTGTCTTTTTGATTTATGAGAACGCCGTCAAGGGACTAAGCGTTCTCTTCACTTACGCCTTGAGGTAGAGGCTGTTCGTCTTTAACGGAATCGACCGTTTCTCTCAATTTTGCCAAAAATTCAGAAATTCCATCGTCAAACGCTGCACTGAGACGTATGACCGGAGCCTTGCGGA
>JAFZAR010000273.1 GCA_017557085.1 Verrucomicrobiota bacterium
CAGCGTCAGCGTTCCACACGCCGGGAAGGCCGCCGGAGAAATCTGTGGCCGCTGGCTTCGATCGTTGGCTATACCAATGCCGGGAAATCAACTCTCTTCAATTCTCTGACGGGTGCGGGCATCCTGGCGGAAGATAAACTTTTTGCCACACTGGATCCCACGACAAGAAGACTCCGGCTGCCCACGAATCAAAATGTTCTGCTTTCGGACACGGTGGGATTCATCCGCAAGCTGCCCCATCAGCTGGTGGACTCCTTCAAAGCGACACTGGAAGAAGTGGTCCGTGCCGATGTTCTCCTTCATGTGGTAGATATCAGCCATCCTCTGGCGGAGGAGCATATCCAAAGCGTTCATCAAACACTCACAGAGATCGGCGCTCAGGAAAAACCGACACTGATGGTGCTGAATAAAATAGACCGCGAAGGCTGCGGTCTGGCTGTGAACCGGATACGAGAACAGTATCCCAATGTCGTTGCGATCTCGGCAAAGACTCATGCCGGTTTTGAGGAACTGATGGCAGAGATCGGAGCCATGCTGAGACCTATCCGTGTGGCTTGTGAACTGGGCATCCCTCATACGGAATCCGCCATGATTGCCAGACTCCATGCTGTGGCTCAAGTCGTCAGCGCGAATTATGATGACCCGGAGATCGCGAAATTTTTCGCGCGCATCCCTCCCTATTTGGAAAACGAATTCAAAGCGTATATCCTGAGCGACGAAGGCTCACAGAAGGAAATTAGTTAGCTTCTTTTTCTTTTTGGATGCGTGCCCGATAGGCTGCTTCCGTTTCGGGATACAGATCTTTGTCCTCAGTATTCCCCATTACCAAATCATACTCAAAAAGAGGCTCAGACAAAGAAAGATTCACCTGTTCAATATCTTTCGTTTCCGTATTGAACTCCAGAGTTAGAAAATAATATGGTTCTCCTCCTGTTGCTATCCATTGAATAGAAGTGTGCGGTATCTCCTTTTTTATCTTGCCGCTAGGCTTGATGGGACCCTCCATTTCATTAGGGCGTTTTCTGCCCTTCATCAATTCTGCCAATCCCAAGCGTCCGGCAATATCTTTACTGTATTCAATGATTTCAGTCTCTGTCATTTTGTTGGTTCCATAATAGCGATTCAGGTTCTCCCAACTATCTTCCTTAGCAAAAAAACGATTTGGTGAAAATACACATAAGCTATAATGCCTTCCTATACGAGTTGTGTCTATAGCAAATTGCCAACCATTTTTCAGGATAAGTCCCCCTCCAATATAACCGTACTGATTGATTTTAAATTCTTTCACCTGATCTTCTGTAATGGGTAATTCAATAGGCAGTTCCAACTTCTTGGCTAATTCCGTCACTCTGGGCAGCATTATCTTCAGAACTGCATTGGAATAAGTTTCCGTTACATGGATATTCTGACCAATGATAGGATACCTTTTCCCGAAAATACGTTGTGTATATTCCGTTTCGGTCTCCGGTTTTTCTGAAATATCCAGAATTAGTTCCCTGGGAAGATCTTTCTGGAAATGCTTCGCAAAGTTTTCAAGTGTTGGCTTCACCAAGAAACTGACTATCTGTTTTTTATCGGTATTGATCTCTACCTCAAAATAATTTTCAGCAGGCCCGTGATAGTCTCCGCACAGGCATATTCCATCATTATTGCTCCATTCTCCAAAAATATCCTTTCCCCAGGAAACCTTTACGTAAGGAACATGACCATTCTTCACATCAAAAGGACCCTCAACTTGCGGTTCCCCTTCTATCGAAAAGAGATCGTCCTTAAAACCAATCGCACATAACCGTTCTTTCAGTTGGCGAGCCATACTAATGATCTCTTCCCGACTCATTCGATTTTTTCCTTTAAAGGCCGAAACATCCTCAGTATAGACGCTCTCATCATCTCTGTAAAAACGTTCACTAAAAGGACTTTCATAGAACAAACTGGACGGCGAATAATAAAGATAGATCAACCCAAAAGGATTCATATACAGACAAGAGCCGTTGGTCAAAGTCGCGGAAACTGTCGGACTGGCTTTATGGATAGAGATCCCCTTTACCTGTTCTGCGGTGACCGGTTGAGTTTCCGCCAGTTTCAGCTGAGAGATCGTCTCTGAAAGCCGGGGCAAAAGCGCCTGATAAACAGCGTTGGAATAAGCCGGAGTGATATGAAGCGGCTCCGGATTCACCAGTTTATCCCACAGATGGGATTTTTGTTGTTCAGCCTCCGCTGAAAACTCATCCGCTAAGACATTCACCATCAAAAGCGCTGCCAAAACACAGAATAATAATTTTTTCATCATCTTATCCCCCGATCATCTTTTTCTTTTTACATCTACAAAATCCAATCTTATTTCCACAAGACAAATCGAATTTAACATTAGAAAAACAAAATGTCAACAATTCTAAAATGCCATACAGCGATTTTGTTTTTCAAAGAAAAAAGGCAGGAAAAAATCCTGCCTCTTTTTTATCACTACGCAAAAAAAGCAACTAATATGAGATGTATAAGTTTAGCCTCTTTTCGGCTTCCTTTCCATGCCTCTGTTTTTAGGATGAAAAGAATTCTTGCTCATTTTCCGCGGGCCATTCTGGCCTCGGAAGGAATCGTTCATGGGGCAATTCATTTGACCTCTCATCATCGGTCCTTGATTTCTTCCCATCATTTTTCCATGAAAGCCTCTCCCCTGGCAGATACAGCCGCAAGGTTGATCAGGTGCCGGAGCGTTCTTGAAAGCCCGTCCTTTTTTGCCTTGAGCAAACTTGCCCTTTTTCTCAAGACCATTCCTTTTTTGAACGGTATTCATGGCTTTCTTGTTCTTGGCGGAACCTTTTTTCAGAGCTTTTTTCTGTCCATATAGGCGTGTGAGCTTTTGATACTGTTCCTCGGAAAGGATATTCTTCAGCTGAGCTTTCTGGTCATCTGTCAGTTGCAGAGTTCCGGCAGGTGCTTTCTGTACTTCAGGAGCCGGCGGCAATTCCGGGCTTTCCTGAGCGGTGGCGTTCCATGTGATGGGCGCGCTGGCAGCGATCAGCATCGCTGTAATGATCGATAATTTTTTCTTCAACATATTTTATTCCTTTCTGTGCCGCGAGTGCTAATGAGCAGCACATAGGATTAAAAACCAGCTGTAATAAAAAGTTGCGAAAAAATTTATTCAGCGGGCCAGACGAAAGTTCCGACCGCGCCCGGAGGCAGACGGAAGTTGGCGCTTTGCCCTTTGTGCTGGATGCGACCGCCGCCGCTGATCCAGCTGTCGTTGGCGACGATCAGGACGATTTTCCCATCCGGTGTTTTGAAGGCTACATTGGGCAGCACATTGCTGTGTTGAACAACGGTGGCACGCTTGACTTCACGGCGTTCTTCATCCGAAGTGATGTTGATCGTGGTGTCATAAGGAGCGGTGGAAGCAATGCGGACCGAACCCGGCGGAACCAGTTTCGAGGCATGAGCGATGACATAATAAGCCAGATTGCGTGTGACC
>JAFZAR010000274.1 GCA_017557085.1 Verrucomicrobiota bacterium
AAGTTGTCACCGCCATCGTTTTCACGCATATAGCCTTCAAAGTAGTAGCACTTGCCGGCTTCCAGGTAGATGTCACCGGATTGCGTCGGGGCTTGATTGCCGCCGGCACCGGTGTCGAAACCGCGGGAGTTACACCAGCTGGGTTCTTCCGCCACCAGAGTCTTGTTGGCCGGGGTAGCATCCGTGCTCAGATAGAGACGGCTTTCATCGTCACTGGCGACAGCGAAGCGATAATTGCCCGTTTCCGGAGCGACCAGGAGACCCTTGACAAACACGCAGTAGTAGTCACCGCGGGCAGACGGGATTTCCAGATAATCGAGATCAAGCGTCGAGCTGGGAGTTGCTGTTCCATTCTCAACAGCTGTGACGAAGTTGCCGATCGAAGGCAGACTGCCGCTGTCGTAATCGTAATAGTTCAAGGTGATACCATTCAGATAAACAAATGCTGAGAAGAACATCGCATCATAGGTCACCTGATTGCCGGCGGGATCCGTAATGGCTCCCAGCTCAATGGTATAGTCCTCACCGTTCTCTATCGCATCGCAGAAGAATACAGCGGTCTTTCTATTATCGCTAATGGTCAGATTATTGATCGCGTGAGAATTTCCGGCAGCGTCCTTGATGATGTAGTTGGCCGGATTGCTCACAGAAGCGGCATCCATGGACTCACTGTAAATGATCGTGATGGATTTGTCGCCCGGATAGAAGTCGTAGCCTTCCACCGTCGGGGCTTCCGTGTCACTGTAAATGGTCACGACCGCGGCCGCGGACATGACGGATGTTCCCTTGTCGGGAGCGCCGGAACCGAAGTTCATGATCTCACAGGTATAAGTACCCGCATCCTCAGCGGTGGTAGAATCCACTCTGTAGGTCGAAGCGATCGCGCCTTCGATGGCCTTGCCGTCTTTGTACCACTGATAAGCGATAGGATCACCGGTACCGGTCACTGACAATGTCAGCGGTTCCGGAGCCGTCAGAGTCACGCTGGCAGGAGATTTCAGCAATTCAACTGCCTGCAGATAACCTTCCTGATAATCCACCGCGCTCATGAAGAAGAAGGAGGTCGGATTCTTGAACTCATTGGTCAAACCTTCGCAGGCACCGAAGTTATTGCCTTCAATACCATAGTGAGGTCCGCCGTAAGCCACTGTGCCCAGTCCTTCCAGAGTTTTGCTGCTGTGGCGTACCCAGGCGATATTGCCGCCCTGTTCCACACCGTAGTACGTATTGATCGTACTGCCGCTGCGGCCGATACGGAGCCACAATTTGCCGCCGTCCTGCAGGAAGTCATAAGGAGCGGTCGCCTTGCCGTCCACAACGATGGAAGAAACCATCGAGCCCTGATCGCTGCCGCCGCCATTGGTCAAACGCCAGTTCGATTGGATGGAATGACGATAATCATCCAGATTGACGCCCTGGATGTTATCCACAGGAGTCGTATATCCGCCAATGCTTTCATCCCAGCTCATGACCTTGATCGGGGTGTTATGGATTTCCATATAGGAGCTGTGCGGAGACGGCTTGCCGGTATCCAGAGCGCTGCGGATCTGCAGACCCGCGCGGCCCCATTGGGTCGTATAGCTCTGATTCACCACACGCATGCGGATATCGAAGTCACCCGTGAAGGTCTTATAGACGAACGTATCTTCATCATAGGTACCCCAGTTCTCAAGTCCCTGGTTGTTGACGAAGAATCCGTCACCGCCTAACGCCTCGGCGTAACCCGCCGTGAACGGCTGACCTGTGACAGAGAGCGCGAAGATGGCCTGAGCCGAGAGCGTCGTCTCACCCTCCATCGTGTTGCCGGAAAGATCTTTGATATTCTTCACGGTCACATCCACTGCCGCGCCGTTGGAGACCTTGCTGTTCAGGAACAGGGTCACACGGTCACTCAGTCTCTGTTCGACTTTGGTCACCGTCTTGCCGGCCACAATATAGTTAGCCGCCTGTGTCGCGGTAGCGGAATCCACCGCTTCATTGAAGGTCACACCCACGGTGTTTTCAAACGCCTGAGCGCTTATCGCCTGGGGCGCTTCTGTGTCCACGGTCACGTTCAGCTTGGCCGAGCTGCTCTTGGTCGTTACCTGACCATTGGCCGTGTTGGTCACTTCCAGAGTATAGGTACCGCTGTCGCTGAGCTGCGCCGTGTCAACCTTATAAGTAAAAGTATTATTGATCAGTTCAGTACCCTGAGCGATCACTTTGCCGTCTTTCTTCCAGACATAATTATACGGACTGTAGCCGGAGACTGTCGCCGAGAATGTATAACTCTGAGCGGCGGTGATATCCGCGCCATTGAGTTCATTGACAAACGCGACCGGAGTCTGCGGGAAAGCCTGGAAGTCGGATGCCGTACATAAACAATCATTGCTGCTGTCAGAGTGAGAGGTCGTAAACACACCCACTGCCAGCGGAGTGGCTCCTTCATAAGGCACCATCGGGCCTTCGCCCCATTTATCGGTGTCTTCCGACCACATCAATTCCCAGTTTTCACCGTCGGAACTGGTCATACCATAATAGGTATTGCCGATGCGGCGGATACGCTGCCATTGCGGCCAGGTGTAAGCTTTGGGACGTTTGCAGCGGTCGTCATTCACATCCTGGTCATTCTCTTCACGCCACTGGACGACCCAGTGGTCATTGGATGAACCGGAAGATTTCTGGGTCTGCGTATTGAAATAGCGGGCTCCGCCTGCCATTGTCAAACCGTTAGGTTCCCCGGTCATCTCATCGTATGTATAACCCGTGCTCTCACGAACCATCAAACCGGCTTTCATCCAGCTGTTGGAATTGCCTGACAGGTCGTAGATCTTCACAGAATAATCAAAATCGGTATCCGCTTCCTGTGTCGTATAGACAAAGTAGAATTGATCCGATGTGCCCCAAATGTCCGAGCCGCATCCGACTATAGACATCATTCCGGTTGCCTCGTCGTAGGAATAAGACCCCGGCGCGGAACCTGTGTAATTAACTGGTCCATTGTATAATGGCACCGGCAGCGCAGCCATAGCGGACCAAGCACCCGCTGTCAGCACC
Source organism: Verrucomicrobiota bacterium (assembly GCA_017557085.1). Classification (GTDB taxonomy): domain Bacteria; phylum Verrucomicrobiota; class Verrucomicrobiia; order Limisphaerales; family UBA1412; genus UBA1412. The sequence goes on from JAFZAR010000274.1 coordinate 3,037, forward strand.
GCTCCAGCCAATAATACTGAACGATAATTTATGTTCTTCATATCTATTTTTTAACAGAAACTTTTTTAATACTCTTACCATGAACCACAAACACACACTTGCGGTCACTCATTTTCTCTGTGTGTGCAGAGAAAATATAAACACCCGTTCCTGTTGAAGGTGTCAGGCAAGGCTATAAGAAGATAAACTATTCAGACCATACCGCAGCTCATACGAACAGCCACAAAGCCAAAATGAATAACCTCAACAGCAAGAGTATGTTGAAACAAAAAAGAAAACTTGTCAACAACAAAAGATCTGGGGAGATCTTCATCTGACTTAATTAGAATAAAAAAACAGATCGCCCTTTAATTATAATGGAAGAAAAGCCAAAAAATGGATCGCTCCGTATAATTCTTTCTGTCTCTGTTTGTTTTATTTCGTATCCCCTTTTTCGGAACCCGGACCATCCATTCGGGTATCAATCCCGGCATGAGAAAGAGTTTGGCAGACTAAAATTCTTTAAGTCTTACGGATTTTGTTACGGAAAAAGTTACTAGAAAAGTTACTATTTTCCCCACATTTTACCACTCTTTTCCCTTGTAACACAAAAAGGGAGGACTTTACAAAAAAGCACGTAAACTGCTGAAAAATAAGGGGAAAAACTTGAAAAAATGGTGCCAGAGGAGGAATTTGAATCCCCGACCAAGGGCTTATGAGTCCCCTGCTCTACCGCTGAGCTACTCTGGCACAGCACGGCATTCAGTGTGCCAGCGAAACCGGCTTTTGGCAAGTCCTTTTCCGCGAATTTAGCGAAATTTTAGGAGCGCCCCGGCTCGTAGTCTTACCTAATCGGCTTGTTCAAAAAGGATTACGATTTGTTTTCCAGATTTGCTTCTTCGCTTTCCAGCTCGGCCCGCAGCATCTGCACCAGCGATTCGATGGCCGCTTTTTTGTCGGGTTTGGTGATGAACTGCAGCAGGGTCTCGTGCGCGTGGACGGAGTTGCGCAGCAGAGTGAGTTTGTCGCAGCTGGATTCGCCGGATACGGCTTGATAGTTCACCGCCAGCTCTTTATCCGTATTCATCACCTTGAACAGGGAGAGCGCCCCCAGGTCTTCCATCAGCTCCAGGATGCGCGGCGCGGCATCAAAAAGTTCTACCCACAAGCAGTTTTTCTCTTTTTTGGCGGCTTCCATCTTGGCAACGATCGTCCCCAGGAAGGAGCTGTCCATGATCTGACACTCCGAAAGATCGAAGATGAACTTCATGACACCCTTCTTGATTTCGGTATCTATCAGATTGCTGAAGTTTTCCGTGGAATTGCAATTAGCTCTGCCCGCGATCTTGATGACGACGCAATCATCATCATACGAATGTCCTAGACTAAAAGTAGCTTGATTTACTGCCATAGACCAATAAAACCGTAATAATTGTAAGCACGAAACCGTTTTTCGTCAAGGCGTATCCGGGAACAGACCCCGGAAAAACGAACGCGCGCGTGCGCAATTCACTGGAGTTTTCTCCGGCTTTGCTTTACTATCGGGCCTGTCCGGTCGCTGGAAAATCCCGTCCGGTCTCTCAGAAAATGATCGCGTTTCTTAAAGGCACTTTGGTGGAATCACTTCCGACTTCTGCCGTGATAGATGTTCACGGCGTGGGCTATGAAGTCCTGATGCCCTTGTCCTCCACATCCAAGCTCCCGGAGATCGGCCGCGAGGTCAAGATCTACACCCACTTTGCCGTTCGGGAGGACGCGCAGACGCTTTACGGCTTTATCACACTGGAGGAGAGACAGATCTTCCGCACGCTGATCAATTCCGTCAGCGGCATCGGACCCAAGATCGCCCTGAACGTCCTCAGCGGCATGAGCATCGAAGCCTTCCGCGCGGCGGTCAGCTCCGGTGATTTCAAATCGCTTTCGCACGTGAACGGCATCGGCAAGAAGACGGCCGAGCGCATCATCGTGGAGCTGAAAGACAAGATGGGTCCCGGTCTGCCCTCCGGCTCCGGCGGCAGCGGCGGCGCGGTCTCGTTCGCGGCGGGAACTCTGGATCAGACGCTGAACGATGCCCTGGCGGCACTGGTCACCTTGGGATTCAAACAAACGGACGCGCTCACCTCGGTCAAGGCGGCTCAGGCTATGCTGGGTCCCGGCGCGACCGTGGAGCAGATCATCCGCGCCTGTCTGAAAAAATAGCCCTCTTCCATGCCTACTTCCGCGCCAACATCCTCCAATCGAGTCATTCCTCACAAGCCCAAATGGCACGGACGCATCGCGGCTCACTTGATCTACTGGGTCACCCGGCTGTTCACGGCTACCATCCGGTTCCGTCTGCATCCTCAGCGCAGCAACATGGAGATCTTTGACGCGCCGGGCACTCCTCAGCCGGTCATCTTCTGCATCTGGCACAACCGGCTGTTCCTCTGTCTGGCTCTGTACTTCCTCTTTGCCGTGAAACGTCAGCCCACGCGGCGCATGGCGGCACTGGTCAGCGCCAGCCGGGACGGCGGCATCCTTTCGCAGGTGCTGGAACTGTATCACATCCAGCCCGTCCGCGGCTCCAGCAGCCGGCGCGGAGGCCAGGCCCTGATCGAACTCCACACCTGGGCCGGCAAGGGACTGGACCTGGCCATCACACCCGACGGCCCCAGAGGTCCCCGCTACCGCATCCATCCCGGCGCGATCACCATGGCACAGACCACCGGTCTGCCCATCCTGCCCATCTGCTACCACCTTTCCTGGAAGTACACGCTCAAGAGCTGGGACGGCTTCCAGATACCTTTTCCCTTCTGCAAATGCACCATCAGCGTGGGCGATCCCATCTACATCCCGCGCCAGCTGACCGCCGAGGAACGGGAAGCCTGGCGTGAAAAAGTCAACCGCGCCATGCTGGATCAGACTGATGATTGATACATTGGCCTGTCCCAATAAAAATTTGATAACGGGAAACCAATGATGTAAAATCAACTCGTTGCGGGTGAAAGCTCAGTGTTAGATCTCTATTTTCATCTGCCTTCTTTCCTGTGAATTTTGTTTGAAACCTTTCACAAAATGATTGGAAAAAATGAAATACCGCGTCGGAAGGGGGTGAAATAAAAAAAGATGATCACTGAAGATTTGATAACACTGACAGTAATCATCATATTCATCATATTGATGAAGAAGCGGATATTATAATCCGCGCAACAGCGTGCAAGGTGTCCGCCTTGCACGCTCTTAATTTACCTCATAAAACTTTCTTTTGCAAATAAAAATTTGCGAGGCCAACATTCGGCTTTGTGTTCCTGATAAAAACTGCCGGCTGTCAGATCCTGACTTTTCGCCACTGTTTTATCCGGCTTTCGTTGTGATAGCGGTTCACTGCCGTCACGCCGTACATATAATTCCGGGTCCCGTTTCGGTAAATGATCTCGAATGAGGTATCGCGGGTCGTCCCCACGATATTTTTCGGATCGTTGATATCCATGGGCGCACCCTCCGGCACACGGTAGATCACAAAATATTCCGCGTCATTGGGATTGCGCTGATTCATGGCCGCCGACCACTCCAAAAGGTACCCCACCTCAGTTTTCCTGAGCGACAGATTCCGAATCTCGTCCGGAGCTTCCTGGTTCATCTTGGTATAGGCCGGGATCAGCGCCGGATAGCGGTGGTAATTCGTGCGCAGCTGATCGGCAATGCCGCCGGTATTGTGCAGGACCTCATTCGCAGGCCAGAAGCAATTCCCGGAAATGTGCTTCAGGCTACGCGTCATTTCCATCTTTTCCTGAAGCTCTTTCATATCCATGGTGCGCTTTACGTTCTGACCGATATAGAGATGGCGGTCATAAGCGTTCCGGTCCCACCAGTGCACCAGCGTGGTGTAATCCGCCAGCTTGTGTCCGATCTCCCAGTAAACCTGCGGCATGCAGTAATCTATCCAGCCGGATTTGACCCACTTGATCACATCGGCGTACAGATCGTCATAATTCTGGAGGCCGTTCGTATCGCTGCCGGAGCCGTCCGGTGTGCTGGCCTTGTTGCGGTAGATGCCAAAGGGACTGATCCCGAAACGCACCCACGGTTTTGTATCGAGCAGAGTCTGCTTGATCTCATAGATCAGGCGGTCCACATTGTCTCTGCGCCAGTCGTTCCGCTGATTCTCTTTCCAGCCGGCCTTCAGACCGTACTTCCGGAAGCTGGCATCATCGGGAAACGGCACATCTTTGGCGGGATACGGATAGAAATAGTCATCAAAGTGGATCGCGTCCACATCATACCGGGTGACGATATCCTTGATCACCTTGCAGATGAACTTGCGGTTGTCGGGAATGCCCGGATCAAACACGATCAGGTCTCTGTACTTGATGAAACGCCAGGGTTCTTTTTTATAGAGATGATTGGGAGCAAAGATGGACTCACCATTTGAAGCGCTGGCCCGATAAGGATTCAGCCAGGCGTGCAGCTCCATGTTCCGCTTGTGGCATTCCCGGATCATGAAGTCCAGGGGATCCCACATCGGCGAAGGGGCTTTGCCCTGCTTGCCCGTCAAAAAGCGGCTCCAGGGTTCATACTTGGAGGCATACCATGCGTCGGCTTCCGGACGCACCTGGAAAATGATCGCGTTGATGCCGCATTTTTTCAAAAAGTCCAGCTTGCGGATGAAATCCCGCTGCATTTCCACCGGAGTCATTTGGGCATACTCGTCCTGGAATACCGTCTGGATCCAAGCACCGCGGAATTCCCGCTTGGGGATCTGGATGTTTTCCACCGGGTGTCCGGGCGGAACGTGCGGTCTCGGCTTCAGCTGCATCCCGGGATGATGACCCGGCTGCGGTCTCGGCTCCTGCTGAGAGGTGCAGGAAGAAACACTGACCAGAACAGCCGCCAGTAAACTCAGAACAAAACCAACTTGAAAAAATTTATATTTTTTCATAATCCGACAAAAAAATACTAAATACTTTTAAAAAAGAAAACAAAAAACACGACTTGCCCTGTTTACAGCAATGTCTGATACATCTCCAGAGTGCGTCGCGCCAGCACCGGCAAAGAAGCGTTCTCCTCCACACGACGATGCATGGCCTCGCGTTCCGTGATCGGCAAATCCAGTCCCTTCTTATAAACCCGTTCCATCGCCGCGGCCAGCGCTTCCACATCCTCCGGCGGCACCAGTTCCCCTTGCCCAACAATGCGGAACGCTTCGGGTATCCCGTCCAGCTCGGACGCGATGACCGGACGGCCGCAGGCAAAGGCTTCCAGCAGCACCAGTCCAAAAGATTCCGTCCCGATCGCCGGATGCACCAAGCAGTTGATCGTGTTCATCACCCTGGGCATATCATGACAGTAAGGAGTCAGAAACGCTTTTCCCTGCAGTCCCAGCCGCTCGATATCCTGCTGCAAAGTTCTGCCCAAAGCTCCCCTTCCGATAATGAGGAACCGCGCGTTGGGCAAAAGCCGATGGACCTTGGCCGCGGCCTTCAAAAACTCACGCTGCCCCTTACCTCTGGGATATTCATAGCTGCCGACTACGGCAAAAAGGAAATGCTCAGGCCCCACCTGCCACTCGGAACGCAGCAGCAAATCATTGCCGCGAAGGTGAAAACGATCCGTATCGATCGCGCAGGGGATCACTTTTATCTTAGAAGTATTCCCATACAGACGGGGACGATGGTGACGCTCCGCCTCCGGTGAATCCGGGTCGTCAAAACCGTGTTTCATGACCAGCTCTGTAAATTGGGAGACCGCGATCACCTGATCGCACAGGCTCAGCAGGAGCAGACGGCTGGGCAGTGAACGAGGACTTTTTGCCAAATGCCTGGTGAAAACGATTTTAGGCCGCTTGAGAGACATCATCACCGAGAGAAAAGTCGGCCAGTAATCCCGGCCATGGTGCGCATGGATGATATCATATCCGCCTCGGCGTATCTCACGGGCAACAGCTCGCATAAAGTGTATCTTGAGAGGCCCTTCCGGCGGAGTCACGATCTGCGGGATCTGATTCGCTTGTATCTGCGGCTCGAACTCCCGGCCTCCCGGCCCCATCAGTTGGGCATCTACACCCAGCTTGCGGAGTCCGGCGACCAGCTTGACACACTGATCGTCCGTTCCACCGCCGCGAAGCATCGTATTGAGATGGAGCACACGCATCGCCTATCCCTTTCTCCTCTTGTAAAGCCCTAAGCGGTAAAGCGGTGCCAGCAAAAAGTATCGGTAAAATTCCGGTCGGGGCAACGCCCGCGCCAGCATCCCCAAGGAAAGCCGGGGAAAAGCGGTCATGATCTCATAAGAAACGCTCCACTTTTTGATTTGCGAAACAATCAGCCTCTCGATGCGCAGCAGTTCGGAACGGCGTTCCGGAGATACTCTTAAAATATGATGCAAATCAATAAGATATTGTGAATATGCCTGAACAAACCAGGCATCCCGGTGGATGGCTCGCTTGCGGTAATCCTTCACCAGATCATCCGCCGCGGGCGCGTTGGTCGTGCTGGCATTGTGAGTCCGGTACTGCACCAGCACTTCCGGCAGCGGAGCGATCTTCCCCATCAGCAATGCCCTGAAAGCGATGATATTATCCCAACCTCCAAACACGGGCGGAATCGGTGAGAAACTATCTGAAACCACTCGTCTCCAGGCTGTTACTGCTCCAAAAGGGATCCGTATCCGACGGCGGATATCCGCCAGGGTACGGGCTTTTTTGCGGGCATCTTTCTTAAAATTCTTGTACTTTCCCAGAACTTTTCCGTTCGAGTCTATCGGCTCGTGACGGCTCCAGACCATCATTGTCTGAGGTCCCTGTTTTTCAAAAAAATCCACAATACGCTGGACCCGGTTCGGCAGTGAAATGTCATCTCCGTCATTCCAAACGATGATCTCCCCCGCAGCCAATTGGATCGCCTTGCCCGCGCCGCCGCCGATCCCCAGATTACGTTCATTGCGGTTCAGCGTCAGACGATGCGGTCCGGCATAAGAAGCGGCCTCGGTCTGAACGATCTCCCAGGTCCGATCCGTGCTGGCATCATCAGAAACGACGATCTCCAGATGGGGATAGGTCTGGGCAAATGCGGCCCGAAGTGTCTGCCGGATAAAAGCCTCCTGATTATAGGTAACAATGACCAGTGAACAAAGGGGAAAACTCATGACGGAGTATCCTTCCTATTTGACTTTGGAGGAATGAATGTTTTACTGTAGCGGACTGCCGCCGCGAAACCAGCACTCCACGCGATGAAATACCCCTGCCAGCCGTCTAAAAAGCCTAATTTCAAGATATATCCGCGGAAAAAACGATAGAAAGGTCTGAAACCGAGATTCAAAATGCTCGGACGCTTGCCCGACTCATGAAAATGCTGCACAAATGCCTGGCTGTAAGGGGTGATCTTGGCGATCATCTTATCCAGGCTTTCACTGGTGTAGTGGAGCAGATTCGATTTGAGACGACCGATCTTCCCGTTCACCTGCAAGTGATCATGCGGATTGACCCCTCCCCAGCAGGCATGGCCCCGCTTCCACAGACGGAGCTGACGATCCGGGTACCAATCGCCATGACGGATCCAGCGCCCTTCCAGCTGGGTCAGCCGAGGGAACTCAAAAGCGTCAAAAACGGAAGTCTTGGAGGGATCCTGGAGAGTGCGAACAATTTCCGCTCGCAATTCCTCCGAAACGACTTCATCCGCATCCAGTCCTAATATCCAAGGCTGAGTGGCTTTTTCAGCAGCGCTGTTCTTCTGGGCGATGTGCCCTTTCCAAGGTTCGCGATAGACTTTGGCGCCATACTCCTCGGCAATGCGATCGGTACCGTCGGCAACATCCTCATTTAAAACAACAATGATTTCCGATGCCAAACCCCGGACGCTTTCCAGCGCACCGCGGATCCGGTGGGCTTCCGCCCCGGAAATCATGCAGCAGCTTAAATTCAATTCACAATTCATAACATGAGACATGATTACGAATTACGAATCAAAACGCGTTAAAGTGCTTCCCAAACAGCCTCTTCTTCAGAATCACACAGAGGGAACATATCGGCAAAACCGGAAATCTCCAGAATGTGCCGCACCGTTCCTTTGGGAACATAAATGGCCATCTTGCCGCCATTAGCCGCAAGCTCTTTGCCCAGAGCCAGAATGGCACACAATCCCGCGGAACTCATGTATTCCACCTCGGCAAAATTAAAAACAAAGTTCAGATTGCCAGCCTGTAACAGAGGCTCATAATAAGATTTGAATTCAGGCACGCGTTCCGCGTCCACACGGCCGCTGACACTGATGATCTTCACCTTGTTAGTAGGATCGCTGCGGATCGCCGCCGAAGAGGCTAAGTCTTTCTCTCCCAGCTGTCTCATTATGTCTTCCAGCTTGGTGAAGATGGGGAACATCTGATTGAAGCCCGAAAGCTCCAGGATCTGATGGACCGTGCCGGGAGGAACACACAAAAAGATTTTGCCGTTCAGGGCCTTGACCTTCTTTCCAATAGAAAGGATACCGCAAAGTCCCGCCGAACTGAGATATTCCAAGTTGGAGAAATCCAGGACGATCTGGTTCCCGTACTGACTCAGGACAGCATTGCAGCGTGATTCAAAATCAGACACTACATCCGCGTTCAAACGGCCTTCCACTTTCATGTGGGCCGCACCTAACATCTCGCTTACTTCGATCTGCATCGCAACAAGTACACTCGATTTGCCCCAAATGAGCAAATCATTTTTTCAATTTTTTAAATTTTTATTTTCCGCCAAAGGCTTTGTCTATCAGTTTCTGATCCGGTGCCGGAGTCATCAGACTCACCACCGGCACTACGATCATGGGCACGATCATCGAAATGGCACCTGCCACCGGGATGCCGGGGCTGCCCCACTTAATAAACAAAACAATGGAAATACCCAAACCGGAAATCATTCCGGCATAAGCACCTGCCTTGGTCGTCCGTTTCCAGAACAGACCATAGACATACGGAGCCAGGAATGCGCCGCCCAGCGCACCCCAGGCAATCACCATCAGGTTCACGATGAAATTGATCTTCACCAAAGCCAGTAGCAATGAGACCAGCACGAACAACGCGCATAACAATCTCATATAAAGCATGGTGCGTTTTTCTTTCTTTTTCTGCTCCAGTGTGGAGAAAGTTCCGTAGATATCAATGGCGATGGCCGAGCTGGATACCAGCACCAGTGAGGAAAGACTGGACATGGAGGCCGAAAAGACCAGCAGCAAGATTAGAAGCACCAGCCACGCAGGCACATACGTTACAATAAAGTGAGGAATCAGGATATCCAGATTCAGTTTGCCGGTTTCGGTCATGATCGGTGCCAGATCCTCCGCTGAGGGGAAGAACAAGTGCGTCAGCGCGCCTGTGTAATAAGCACCGAAAGAAAGGATCAGGGAAAGCGTACCAGCAATGAAAACGATCCTCAGAACGTCTCGTTCATCCTTCATGGAGTAGAACTTCTGCACCATCTGAGGCAGCGCCCACGGACCAAAGCTCGTAATAAAGACCAGCGAGACCAGGATCAGCCACCCGGCGAACAGTCCCCCGCTGTCGGCCGCCGACTTCAAAGCACCATCCGGCGTGAACAGATCCGGCATATTGACCGGAGCGCACAGCTGGTGGAACGTGGTAGCCAGACCGCCCTTCATGTGGATGAGCAGATAGACCATCAGCATCACTCCCAGGAACTCCACCAGACCGCGGATGAAATCGCTCACGGCCACCGCAAAGTAACCGCCCATCACCAGATAAACACCGGTCAGCAGTGCCAGGAATATCAAAGCGTCACTGTAACCCAAACCCATGGTCTTCTGGAACAGGTAGCTCAGTCCCATGTAAACCGATGCGGAATAAGGCACTAAGAGACAGAAAATCGTGATGCCGGAAAGCACTTTCATCGGTTTGCTCCCGTAGCGTTCCGCCATGAACTCAGGCATCGTCATCGCGTTGAGACGCGCCGTCATCACACGCGTTCGCTTGGCCAGCACCAGCCAGGCCAAGACCGTCCCTATCAATGTATTGCCTACAACGATCCAGAGAGTCTGGACACCAAAGCCCCAGCCTAATTTACCAGCATAACCAATGAAAATAACAGCGGAGAAATAACTGGTTCCGTAAGCGAAAGCGCTCATCCAGGGACCCAGCGAACGGTTCCCCAGGAAAAAGTCACCCACATTGTGAGTCCGTTTCATACACCAATATCCTATGCAAAGCATGACCAGTACATAGGCGCAAACAATACCCGTATAGAGCAACGTGTGATTAGAAAAAGTACCTGAGTTTTCCATATATAATCATTGCAAAAAATGCAACAGCCCTTTATTTTGACTCATTCCAAAAGCATTGTCAATCACACGCTCGCTTTTGAGGCGATACGATTTTAAAAGAACCATGGATAAGCACAGTAATTTATAAAAAAAAACCCCGGCGGGGTGACCGTCGGGGGTTTTGTTTTTATCGTAATACGATCGTTATTTCACCGGAACCAGTACCACGCGAAAGCCGTAATATTCGCCAGTACTGTATGAAAAGTCATAACACCGATACGCAGAACGACATGAATCGGCACTAGTGGAGTAGAAACCTCCGCGATAGATATGGTGGACACCTGTCTTCGGTCCCGTGGGATCAGTCACTGCTGAAGTCGGATAATCTTTTTCATACCAATCCAGACACCATTCCCATACATTTCCATGCATGTCATACAATCCCCAGGCGTTCGGCAGTTTCTGTCCTACCGGGTGAGTCACACGTCTGTCATCAATTTCACTGTTGAACAAATACCAACCCACTTCATCCATTTCGGGACATACCCATTTATCTGACAGATTCTTTCCACTGTTCAGGGCGGTTGTTGTTCCGGCTCGGCAGGCGTATTCCCATTGCGCCTCGGTCGGCAGAGTGTATTCATACCCCTCCGGCAGACGACCCGCCGTACGCTCGCTCGCCGTCAGTTTCTCGCAAAATGCCATCGCGTCATCCCAGCTGACATGATCCACCGGCAGATCGGTTCCCTTGAATTCGGAAGGATTGCTGTCCATAACCGCTTCATACTGAGCCTGAGTCACTTCATATTTGCCTATCCAATAGTCCTGTGTCAGCGTTACTTCATGCCGAAACTCATCAACATCTCTGCCCAATTCGTCTGCTGGACTGCCCATCATAAACGTACCTGATTCGATCCAGATCATGTCCAGATCCACCGTATTCGACAGCGGGATGGTGATATTCTTACTGACCAGCGCCACGCGGAAACCCGTGTCCTTATCACTGTTGCTGCGATAACCGCGGTTCGCTGAGCGGCAAACAGCGGCATTGCTCTGCCAACAGCCTCCGTGACGGGCGTGGTCCATGCCTGTAACTAATTCCACAGGGTCAGTCACCGGTGTCGTCGGATAATCTCCCTTCTTATCCAAACACCATTCCCATACATTCCCGTGCATGTCATACAAGCCCCAGGCATTCGGTTTCTTCTGTCCTACCGGATGGGTCGTATCATTGCTGTTATACATATACCAACCCAATTTATCCACATTGGGACATTGCTCTTTATCTGACAAATCTTTCCCGCTGTTCAGGGCGGTCGTTGTCCCGGCACGGCAGGCATATTCCCACTGCGCCTCGGTCGGCAGGGTGTATTCATACCCCTGCGGCAGACGACCCGCCGCCTTCTCCTGAGCGTTCAGCTTGGCACAGAAATTAGTCGCGTCATCCCAGCTGATCGTTTCCACCGGCAGATCGGCTCCTTTGAACCCGGAAGGATTGCTGCTGTCCATAACCGCTTCATACTGCGCCTGAGTGACTTCATATTTTCCTATCCAATAGCCCTGGGTCAGCGTTACTTCATGCAGGGTTTCATCAGCATCTCTGCCCAATTCATCTGTTGGACTGCCCATCATGAAGGTGCCCGGCTCGACCCAGATCATATCCAGATCCACAGTATCCGACAGCGGAATGGTGATATTCTTGCTCTTTACCAACGCCACACGGAAGCCAATGCCGCCGCTGCGGTTGTCGGGTGCCGTGTAGCTCCGAAACGCAGAACTGCAGTTGTTGGCATTATTATTCCAGCTGCCACTGCGAATCACTCGGCTCCAGCCAGTGACAGCACCTATCGGATCGGTCACCGCTGAGGTCGGATAATCCCCATACCAATCCAAACACCATTCATTCACATTCCCGTGCATGTCATAAAGTCCCCAGGCATTCGGCAGTTTCTGTCCTACTGGGTGAGTCACACGTCTGCCATTAATTTCACTGTTGTACCAATATCAACCCACTTCATCCATTTCGGGACATTGCTTCGCATCTGATAAATTCTTCCCATTGTTCAGAGCCGTTGTCGTTCCGGCACGGCAGGCGTATTCCCATTGCGCTTCGGTCGGCAAGGTATATTCATACCCTTCCGGCAGA
>JAFZAR010000275.1 GCA_017557085.1 Verrucomicrobiota bacterium
CCCCTCAATAGGATGCAGGATATTGACGGGAATGGAATCCGGCGCGATCTCTTTCAGCGCAAAAGCAAACTCGACCAGCTGTTCATCCGTCTCGCCCATGCCCAGAATCCCGCCGCAGCATATCTGGAAGCCCAGTCGCTTTGCCGCGCGGATCGTCGCGAGTTTCTCCGCGATCGTGTGCGTGGTGCAAAGCTCCGGGAAAAGCGAAGGCGCGGTTTCGATATTGCAGTGCAGCCGCTGAAGCCCGGCTTCTTTGAGCCGCCGGAGGTCATCTTCCGACAGGAGCCCCAGCGAGGCGCACAGGTCAATATCCGCCGCTTCGCGCATCTCCTTCAGCGCTTCGCAGACATTGTCCACATCCTGAGCCGAAAGCCTCTTTCCCGAAGTAACGATGCCGATGCGGTCCGCTCCGTTGGCTTCCGCTTCCTTTGCCGCTTTCACGCACGTTTCCGTTCCGACCCAGCCATAAACTGCGCAGCCCGTTTTCCAGCGGCACGACTGAGCGCACCACTTGCAGTCCTCCGAACAGCGTCCGCTCCGGGCATTGATGATGGAGCAAAAATCGAACCGTTTTTCGACACACTTTTCCGTTACCTCATGCGCCCGCTCCCGAAGTTCCTGCCGCCGCTCCGGTTTCAGCAAAGCCAGCGCTTCTTCTCTGGTGATTCCCTTAAATTCCCCGTATTTCATTTCTTTTAAAAACGAACCCGGTACAGTTCGCGCTGCACCGGGTCTCATGTTTATTGGATCAAACTACTTCTCGATCGGGCGCAGAACGATGTCCTTGTACATCACGCCGGTGTGATCGCCCTGCAGGTAGATCGGACCCGGTTTGGTGATGTCCGACCACAGCGCGCCGCCGGTACAGCCTTCCACCGCCGCGTTGTCAATGATGGTCTTGCCGTTCAGCTTCACCGTCACATGCTGATCACAGTACGTGATGTCGAACTCCTGCCATTCGCCGGCCGGTTTCTCCGCGCTCACGGAAGGTGTCACACGGCTGTAAAGACCGCCCATGTGATGGGAATCCAGATTCTTGCCGTAGCTGTCCGTCACCTGGATCTCGCACACACCGCGCAGATAGATGCCGCTGTTGCCGCCTTTTTCCACCTTGGCCTTCAGAGTCAGATTGAAATCCTCAAACTCCGCGTCCGTGCGCAGATTGCCGTAGTTCTTATGCGGTTTGCCCTCTTCCTGTTTCGGATCGCAAACCAGGATGCCGTTATCGGCAAACCAGCCGTTGGCCGCGTTTTCATCCGTCAGCCGCCAGCCGTCCAGATTCTTGCCGTTGAACAGCTTGATCGGTTTTCCGTATTTCACCTTGCCCAGATCCGGCGCCGGCGGGATGGGAGCCATCTTCTTGCCCGTGAAGGTAGAAGTATTCACCCCTTTGCCGTTGCGGTTCGGGCTCACCTGCATGAAACGGATCGTATCGCCGTCCAGCGTTCCAAAGATCGTATCTACATATCTCTGAGTACGAAAAACCTTTCCATCTTTATCCTTACGGTTTTCATCATAGACACGGTAAATGATCAGAGCCTCTCTGCCGTTCTGTTGTGTCACAACGATGCTGTCCACCGGGACCACACTGCCCGCGACCCACAGCATCGAACCGTCCAGATATCCGCCCGGCATTTCCTTGACGCCCAGCCAACCGGCTCCGCCGTCGGGTGTTGTGAATGCCCAGGCACCCAGGAACGGATTATCATCGGCCTGTGTGACCACCGCGCTGGCGATCAGTGCCGCCGCGCCCATCCAACTCATCAAAGTCTTCTTCATAAAGCGAAAGTGATTATCTCTCATGTCCTCCCAAAGACAAGGAAAAAGCAGAAATTTTCCTAAAACCTAAGAATAGATATAATTTATTTTGTCTCTATAGGTTATAATTATTTTCATAATATAATTCCTCTGAAAAAGAAATTTTTTTCAATCGGAAGCGTTTTTTTAGTCTGTTTGGTTGAAAATTTGCTGTAAATATGCTATATTGCGTGAGCGAGTTAAGGAAAACTTTTGCTTCAGAGCATGGTATGAAAAAGATTTTAGGCATTTCGACAGGTTTTATCGCGTTATTAGGCTGCGCTCTCTGCGTGGGAACTCTTTCCACCGCCGAGGCGGCTGTTCGCATCAATGAGTTTTCAGCCTCCAATTCCACCTATAAAGACTCCAGTGGTCAGACGAGTGACTGGATCGAGCTTTTCAATGACAGCAATGAAAGCATCGATCTGGGCGGCTGTTACCTGACAGACAGTCCTAACGAGCTGACACGCTGGCAGTTCCCCAAGCCGACGACCATGAGCGCCAACAGCTACCTGGTCGTTTTCGCGGACGGGACAACTATCCCCCCCGTATCCGGCAGGGAGCTTCATGCCAATTTCAGTCTCGGCAAAACCGGTGAATATCTGGCACTGGTGGATAAAGACGGAACGACCGTCCTCAGCGAATACGCTCCCGAATATCCCGAACAGTATTCCGATATCTCCTTCGGCATCAATCAGGATGTCAACTACCTGATCGGTGAGGACTCCACCTATAACTGGAGCATTCCTTCCGCTTCCGGAAATTCTTCCTCCGGAACAGGTAAAGGCGCTATCGGCTTTACAGAGACCGAAGGCAACGGCGGTTTCACCGTTTCTTACTATGAACTGAGGAATTCTTCTATCAATAATATCAGCGAAGCAGAGACTTACATTAAAAATAGAAGATACTGGAAAACCGACAGGACCTATCCCGTCGTCAGTACTTATGAGACCATCAATTTTGATGACGGCACCTCCGCGGGTCACTTTACGCCCAGCAACCCATTCCCGACTCAAACTGCCGGACAGGACAAGGATTACTTCATTCTGGTCATGGAAAGCAACATCCTGATCCCGGAAGCCGGTCAATGGACCTTCGGCGGCATGAGCGATGACGGTTTCAATCTGAGGATCACCGGCAACAATGTGGATTTTGTCTGCGAATATCCCGACGCGCGCAGCATGAGCGATACTCTGGGCACATTCAATTTTCCTCAGGCCGGCATCTACCATCTGCGGGCTATTTTCTTTGAAGCCGCCGGCGGCGCGGGCATCGAACTGTACGCCTGCAAAGGCAACTATGGTTCCTTTAATAACCGGATGCGTCTGATCGGCGACACGGCCAACGGCGGGCTCACTACTCAGGGCGCCATTGCCGGATCCATCACCACAAATGTTGAAAAGCAAATGAAAGGTGTCAACAGCCGTTTGGATATGGGGTACAGTTTCAATGTGGACAAACTCCCCAGCCGGAGCGCCACTGTCACACTGGAAATGCGCTACGCGGACGGTTATGTTGCTAGTCTGAACGGAACACAGGTCGCTTCCGAAAACGTTCCTGTAGATCTGAACTGGAATTCCGCCGCCACCAAGAAACGCACGACCGAAGAAACTCTGGTCTGGCAGAAGATCCAAATCTCGCCCTCTCTTATCAAGGAAGGTGAAAATGTTTTGAAGATCACCGGACTGAACAATTCCGCCTCAGATCCGGAATTTTTCCTTCAGGCGCAGCTGACCCTGCTGGATGAAAAAGAAGCCAGCTACCGTTATTTTACCACACCCACTCCTGACCAGGTCAAC
>JAFZAR010000276.1 GCA_017557085.1 Verrucomicrobiota bacterium
ATAGAGCCGCGACAAATAAGCTGGCGAATGTATAACTGAATAAGTATTTTTTCATTATTATTTTTTTCATTGTGTATAAGGTTGGGTTAAAAATTAGATTTAAAATATTGAACAGCTTCCTTGATTGACGTGAAACGGTGTTCTTCGCGGGTAGCCATATTTTTTACGATACAAATAGGAGTACCGTTTTCTTGTTTTTCCATGCGGAATGTCCAGCGGGCTTTTAATTCTATAGCGCGTTTAAATTGTTTTTCTGCTTTGAGCGGAACAAGCGAATACTCCGTTGAAAAATCTGCGTCCCTCAATGTCTGAACAGCTGAAAGGGATTGTGAACGAAGAGTTTCATCTTCAATCAGAACACAAACATCAGCGGAAGGTGAAAAGGCCGGTAAAAGTCCTCGTTCTTTGAGCAATTCCGTCAGGACGACATCGCCCATACCGAAGCCTAAAGAGGGGATATCCACTTTTCCGCCTTTGACCGTATTGCTGGCGGGATCAAATTTTCCGCCGGAAATAAGATTTGTCAGATTATCATAGCGGCCGCCTCCGGCAATGGCTCGAAAATGTCCTTTTCTGTCAAAGGCTTCAAAAACCGGGCCGGTATAATAAGCCAGACCGCGGATCACACCGTAATCCACTTTTACGAAATCAGCGAAACCACGCGCTGACAAATTGTCTAAGATGGCTTTAAGCTCCTCTGTCGGTTCTCCGGAAGCAATAAAAGCCGTTACTTCTTCATAAGAAAAACCGAGAGCGGCCAGTTTTTGTTTGGATACATCCGGCTCTTCTCTTTCGAGTTTATCCACGATCTGATAGAACTCATAAGCCTTGGAAGGATCCGGACAGCGTTTGCTGAAAAATTCACTCCAGGCCCTGCGGCTGCTCAGACGGATCACAAAATCTTCAGCCGTAAGACCAAAAGCTCTCAAGATATCGATCAAAAGGCAGATGATCTCCGCGTCCGCGCTGGAGGACGCTTCTCCAAAAATATCCGCGTTTAATTGAAAGTGCTCGCGCAGACGGCCTTTCTGCTGGCGTTCATAGCGGAATAACTGAGGAATAGAGAACCACTTGATAGGCTTGCGGTAATTACGTTCGTGCGCAGCTATCATGCGTGCCAGGGTGGGAGTCATTTCCGGGCGCATGGAGACATTGCGGTCACCTTTATCTGTGAAGTTATAAAGCTGACCTACGATCTCTTCTCCACTCTTCAGAGTATAAAGTTCCAGAGGTTCCAAAGGAGGACCGTCATATTCCCGAAAACCATATCGGTGTGCTATTTTTTTCCATGTATCAAAAATATAGCAACGTGCGTCCGCACTCCAAACATCTTTGTGGGGAAGCGGTTCTGGATAAAAATCTCGAAATCCCGGTAAACGATCCATTCTGTATTTAACCTCTTGATATTAAAACTTAGGGTGTCACGACTCCTGATAAAAGGAAAGCGTGACACCCTAATCAGTTTTCACCTAATTATTTAATAGGTGACACTATTTCCCATCAGGGCGTGTTATTTCTTGATCTTCTTAGGATCGAGCTTTTCAACCATTTCTCTCATTTCCTTACCGGGTTTGAAACGAACGACCGGACGGCTGGGAATGGGAATGTCATTTTGGGGCTTATTCGGATTGCGTCCAATACGAGGCTTGGAGACGCGAACCTCAAAAACACCGAAGTTACGAATTTCAACAGTCTTACCTTCTGCAAGGGCTGCATTCAGATAATCCAGGGTTTTCTGCACGATATTGAACACAGTTTCCTGTGTCTCACCGGTTTCATGGCTGATCTTCAGAACCAGATCTCTCTTAGTAAAGTTTTTACTCATGTCTTTTCTTATTGGTTGAATTGTTTGTTATAGGCACCTCTGAGAGCATTTTTATACTCCGGCAAAGGGTGTTATCACCTTTTGCTGGGCGGCAGAAAAGGCTTGATGAATGCCTCATAAAAATCAAAACCCTTGCGAAAATCTTCTTTAGAGTCTTGATCTGTTTTACTTAGCATTCCCTCTTCCACCATGTTAAAAACGATCTCGGCAAAATCTTCGCAGCGGGTGATTCCCCATTCTGCGAAAACCATGGTGGCCATAGATGCAAATTCATTTAATGCGTACTCTTTAATACCTTCCAGCAATTCCTGTCCGGACACATGTCCTATTTTCCCTCTGGTCTGTTTGATCTTTTCCTGCGTATAAATCAGCGCTGACTGTACAAAATCATAACTGTCCGGGTGATAACGTTGATCCCGTGCAATGATGTTTTCCACAGCAGTGGTGAATTTTTCATCAGGCATAATCAATCAGACTGGAGCTGAGAAACTACTGACTGATAGTTGAGCTCGCACCCAAATCGAGGGAAAGTATCTCATTTTTTTGAGAAAGAGTCAAGAAGTCTGTGAATGAGAGATTATTGTGGATGATTCATAATTGAAGAGAATTATACCCTCTTAAAGGGTCTTATATAACGTTGCCTAGAATTATATAACTTATTGAAAAAAAGTATATTATATAAAACTAAAAAAAGACGTTTCTCTCTTTCAAAAACTTACCAAAGATAGCGGAAAAATAATTTAAAAATATTTAAATATTTTTTTATTTTTGAAATTTTTATTGTTCCTAGAATTTCAACCCTTTAAAAAGGTCGTCCAAAGGATTGATCTGGGTATGGACCGGTTCGGTTTTGAAAATAGCCTCCAGATAGGTGATCGCTTCATTGATGCTGCGTACCGATTTTGGCAAGGTGGCTCCGGCGGCATTAGGATGTCCTCCGCCTCCCAGTTTGTGCGCTACTTTGAGCGCCTGACCTTGTCTGCTGCGCATACTCACGACCACAGAAGCATTTGATTTGCGGTAGAGAGTCATCAGAACACCGTATTTGCCTTCAAATTCCTTCAGCAGCTGATGAACAATGAGATTCCCGTTTCCTACCGCGATCTCTACTACCGCGATTTCATCATTGATGGGAGTGATATTCTCGCGGCTCCAATCCAGTCCGATGGGGTTTTCTATTTGACGTTTGACCTCCATTACCTTGAGCAGGGGATGATCGAACAGTCTTTCCAGCTGTCCTTCGATCACATAATAAAGCTTCCAGAATGTGTAGCTTTTGACCAGATTAGCGTAGTCTGTAGCGATTTCAAAATCCGGATCATCTTCCAGAAATAGATCCGCGATATTGGAATAATGCACGATTTTATCCAGTTCCGGTGATTGGATGCCGGCTTCTTTGCAGAGTTCGTAGCAGAGCAGACTGGCAGATTTTTCTGTGGAATGGATCAGTTGTGTATGTGTAGGACGATCTGCGGTTTGGTGATGATCAATAACGACCCAGGAAGGTTTATCCATGCGCTTTTCAAAAGTCAGATCACAGACCCATGCCGTGTGTTCTAACAGTTGGCGTTTGCTCCATGCCTCATTATTCCAGGCTTGAAGTTCACAATCAATGCCATGAAGCTGGCGGGCTAACTTTCTCAGAAGGAGTCCTGAGACGAAACCGTCCAGGTCGCTCTCGTGTGTCAAAATAATTTCCGGTTCAGGTAAGAAGACCATCACATGGGAAAGAGTAGCAGAGAAACGTCGAATCAGCAACTAGCAAACAGAAATGATCTTATTTATGAGAGCTGTACCCAGAGGGTTTTCAGGTATGCTTTTTCTTCGGAACTTGCTGGAAAATCGATAGGTTGAGTCGCGAAGAAAGAACGCAACACACGCCGGCTGCTGTTCAATGTTTGAAGGAGTGTTTTTTCAAAGGTCCTGGGAGGAAGTGTGGCGCAGTTAGTGGATATCAGCATGAATCCGTTTGGCTTGACCAGTTCGGACCATTCCCGGCTCAGACGGGGCAGATCGCGTTCGGCTTTAAAGGTCCCGCTTTCTTTTGAACGGGAAAATGTAGGGGGATCCAGTATGATGAGGTCAAAAAGACGGCCTTTATTCTTTAACCTTTTTCTCCAGGTGAAGACATCCCCGTAAATAAAATCATGTTCCGAAGGATTTATCCCGTTCAGGTTCATATTCTCTTTGCCCCATTCCAGATATTTTCGGGAAAGATCCAGGCTGGTCGTATGGAATCCGGCTTTTGCTCCGCAAACAGAAAAAGCGCAGGTATAGGCAAAGGCATTCAACAGCTCAAGCGGTTCATTCAAATTTGAACCGCAAAGGGGAAAATCCGGGCTGAGAGAACGGTTCAGGATCCTTCTTCTGTTTTCACGCTGATCCAGAAAAATACCGAAAGAATATCCCTCTGAAAAAGAAAGTTTATACTTGATCCCGTTTTCCAGTATCGCGAAATCGGCAGATTGTTCCTGAGTCTTTTGATTTGAAAGTATAAGCTGTGCGGAACTTTCTTGTAATGAATTTTTTCCGGGCTGCTTTAAAAGAGTCTTCTGCCATAAGGAGGTGGCTTTTGATTCAGCTAAAACGGCCTTGGCCAGATGCAGGATCTGTGAGGATTGTTTTGAGTTCGATAAAGATCCCGCGGTGCTGAGCAGAAGCCGGTCTGCCAGTTTATCCATATACACGCCGGGGAATCCGTCACTGCTGCCGTGAAAGAGACGGTACGCGTTGGTTTGATCATCAGGAGAATAAAAAGCGTTTCGCGTTTGAACGGCTCTTTTGGCGATGCCCCATGCGTTTTCTGTGGAGAACGGAGCCGGCACTTTGAAACAAAGAGGTTCTCCTGTAGCGGGATGAGTAAACTCTATCTGGAACGCGTGAAGACATAATCCTCCGCCGAAAGGTGTTCCCCCGTATAATTCATCCCCCAGAATGGGAAACCCTTTCCAAGCGGCATGGATGCGGATCTGATGAGTCCGGCCAGTAAGGGGATGTGCCTCCAGGAGGATACAATGACGGCCTTTTTCTACGATTTTAAAATGAGTTTCGGCCAGATCGGGAATACGGCGCGTTTTTGAAGGAGAAGAAGGAATATTCAACTCCCGCGCGTGATAGCTGTTGCCGTCGCGTATGATTTGCCCGCGGACAATAAAACTGTCTTTTTCCGAACGAGCAAAGGTTTCCAGTCTATCTGTCAGCAGCAGATATGTTTTTTTGACTTTCCGCTTCGCGAATTGATCAGTAAGGGATTGATTGGCCAGAGTCGTTTTACCAAAAACAAGGATGCCGGAAGTCTCTTTATCCAGGCGGTGAAGTGTGGAGAGATCGGCGCGTCCCGGTGTTTTGCGAAACCAGTCATAGATGCCGTCGGTCGTATAGGGATCGGGACGATGCGTATTGATTCCGGCGGGTTTATTGACAATAAGCAAGTGCTGATCTTCAAACAGGACGCAGTTTTCCATGAATAATCTATTTATGCTTAGCGGTATGAGCTGGCAAAACTGTACAAAAACATGATCAGCATGATCCCGATCAGTGCGATTCCAAGAGTAATGATCACGTTGCGCAAGACTTTCATCTGCTGGGCATACGCGTCTGATTCATCTTTTTGCAGCTGAAGCAAGGCATCGTACCGATGTTCTCCCATGGCTTGCTCAACTTTTTCTTCATCAAAAATTTGTATAAAACACCAGGGGAGATGTTCTTCTCCGTCCGGAAAATGAGGACGTTTTTTGAGAATTTCTTCATCCGCGAGACGGAAACCTTCTCTTCTCCAGAAATTTGCGGTTTCCTGTGTCCAGATCCTGCTGGCTCCCAGACTGCGTGCCAGGGTCTTGAAACGCGGCCATAGCATATCTCTGTACAGATCTTCGTTCGCGGGATCTCCAAAAACTTCACTGTGAAGCATCACCGCTGATTCCTGAGAATGAAGACCGATCGCGGCTAAGATTTTTTTGGAATGGGGGTCTTCAACAATGTGGAATTCTGTCAGGCGCTTTTCAAAAACATCGGCTGGCAAATATGCGGATTTCCACAATGTGATCAATTGTGGCAAGTCATCTACTGTAGCTCGACGAGTTATCAGCTTATCACTCTGCATATAAGCCTTGCTGGAGAACAGTCTATCTCTAATGCTCATAAGAGGCAATAATCTTTTTTGATCAAGTGCCATTTTTGCGACAACGCTGTTTACTCATAAGCCCAAAATCGCCATTAGGGTATTTCTAATGAGGATTGTGCATAAACGCTAAAAAGACGAGGCTTGTGGACCTCGTCTTTTGTTGGGGCG
>JAFZAR010000277.1 GCA_017557085.1 Verrucomicrobiota bacterium
TGTTGTAGCAGTTATCCACACAGAGGACTTCATAACCGGCTTCGAGGAGTTCCACGGCGGTATGACTGCCGATATAACCCGCACCGCCTGTTAAAAGGATTTTTGCTGACATAGTTATTTGATCTCGACCTTTATCTTGGCACTGAAAATGGAATCCTGATCACCGCGGTCACGGATGGAATCATAGATGTTTTCCAGGGTGCGTTTCACTTTTCCGTTGAAAAGTTCCTTACCTTC
Source organism: Verrucomicrobiota bacterium (assembly GCA_017557085.1). Classification (GTDB taxonomy): domain Bacteria; phylum Verrucomicrobiota; class Verrucomicrobiia; order Limisphaerales; family UBA1412; genus UBA1412. Next base: position 238 of record JAFZAR010000277.1, read on the forward strand.
GTAAAAAACGGTAACAGGCTTATTCAGATCCATCATGGAGTCATTCAGCAAAATGTAAAGCTCGCTGTAGTCGCATTTTTCCAGAGTGATGGTGTAGCCTTCACGCTTGGCGATCACGGTTGCTCCTTTACGGGCCTGTTCTTTGGGGATCGCCAGCCAGTAGAACTGCAGTGGCATGGCATCGGCTTCTTCCTGGCGCCAGGCGACTTTTTCGGGCAGGAAATTCCGGCGGAACTTAGCCATCCAGGGGATCGCCGCCGCATCTTCTCTGTCCATCCAGTGACCTTTGCCCTTCTGCAGATGCATTTCGTAGGTATAGCCGTCGGGATCGTTTTCTTTCAATTCGGCCAGCTTCTTCTCAAAGGATTCCGTCATCTTATTGCGGTCATAAGCGCTGTCATTGGCTCCGCACCAAAAAGAAAAGCCGATGTTGCGCAGATTCAGCGGAGAAACATCGCCGGGATGTCCGGCCATCATGGAGGCCGCGGCCCAGCGGTCAGCCATGCGCGGTGCCATACGGTACACACCGTCACCGCCGGCAGAGTATCCCATCAGATAGACCTTGTTGGGATTTACGTCCAGCTCGATCACCGCCAGCTGGATCAACCGGTCAAAGAAGAAATCCATTTCCGGACGGAACCACATGTTCCAGTCGTCAAAGGGAGCTCTGGGCGCGATGTAAACGCCCTCTTCCGGGGTATAAAGACTGATCTGATTCACCCACTGGCTGTCGTTCAGCTGTTTCGGAGCGTTGCCGCCGCCGTGCATCGAGATATAAAGACTGCGTCCGTCTTCCGGTTTCTCGCCAAAGAGCCGGATCTCAAAGGGCATTTTCAGATCGCCTTTCAGGAGGAGCTTCTTTCCCCATTCAGGGCCGAAATTCTTTTTCAATTCTTTCTGATACTCTTTGAAGAGCACTTCAGCGGCTTCTGCCGCTTCCGGGGCAGTCAGTTCCGCCGAGTTCAAAGAATCCGGACGGGAGGCGTTTTCACCATAGAAAATAGATTGTCCCTTCAGGGAATCGAGATCCAGAGGGTTTGCTTGTAAATTGCAGTCTCCGGCCCAGAGCAGGGCGGAAGTCAGGAGACTCATGCCGATGATATTTCTAAATGTTTTCATAAGTGACTTATTATGACGTGCCGGCCGCAAGCCGCAACGTGACTAGTCTGAAGCTAAAAGCGTTGTTGTGCAATCACTAAATTGACTTTGCGGACGAAAAATAAATAATATTCAGTATATCAATGGTTTGTGGATGATAAAATTTTTCATCTTTAGTTTTGTTGCCATCCGGAGGCAAATATCCTACAATAGCGGTGTTATGATGAAGATTTTATTGAAATTGTTTGTCTGTGTGCTGGTTGCGGTCGGTATGAACGCTTTCGCGGCCGAAGAGACGGTTCGTTTGTGGGATGGGGATGCTCCCTACGCTCAGGGCAAGGAAGACAAGGATATCCCGACTCTGACGATCTTTTTGCCGGCCAAAGAAAAGGCCAATGGTTCCGCGGTGATCGTTTGTCCCGGCGGCGGCTATTGGATGCTGGCGGATAAGCTGGAAGGTTCCGAGTATGCTCAGTTCCTGGCGAATCACGGCGTGACGGCGTTTCTTCTGAAGTACCGTCTGGCCTCCAGCGGTTATCGTCACCCGGCCATGTGGATGGATGCCGCCAGAGCGATCCGCTATGTCCGCTTCAACAGCCAGAAGTGGGGTGTGGATGTGAACAAGGTTGGTATCATCGGTTCCTCCGCGGGCGGCCATCTGGTCAGCTCGGTTTTGACTCATTATGAACTGGAGAACCCGAAGGTGACGGATCCGATCGATCGTTTGAGCTCCCGTCCCGATTTTGGCATCCTTTGTTATCCGGTGATCACTTCCGGTGAGTTTGCCAACAAAGGCACGATCGAGCATCTGCTGGGCAAAGAACCTTCCGAGGGAATGCTGGAATATGTGAGCAGTGAAAAACAGGTGGACAAGAACACTCCGCCCTGCTTCATCTGGCACACCTTTGAAGATGAGATCGTGCCGGTAGAGAATTCGCTCTTTTTCGCGGCTGCCTTGCGCAAGGCCGGTGTCCCGTTTGATCTGCACATTTATGAGAAGGGCATCCACGGACTGGCTCTGGCCGGTGAACGCTATAAATCCGTCGAGGGAATGACCGAGGCGGAATATCATCCCTGGACTCATGATCTGCTCTATTGGCTCAAAGCCCGCGAGATCATCAAGGAATAACGGGAAGAAATAGCAAAAATATCCGTCAGGTTCTGGCGGATATTTTTTTATTCTTTTTACACAAAAATGATACGATTGATCCAGATGTTTCCTGCGCCGGAGCCTTTCACAGGAGCGACCCAGACGAAAGTATTGCTGTCAATGTTGTATTCAGCGATCTTGAAGATCGTGTATTCATTGCCGGCGATCTCGGTGCCTTTGCCGGCGGCGGATCACTCTTCTCTTTTTTCTTCGTTATAGACCCCTGCGGTAAAGACATCTTTATCCACTTTATTGTCGCAGCGTATCTCAACAAAGACCTCAAAATCGCCTCTGGGCAGATTATGCAGCTGGAGAGCCCATTCATGGTGGGAATCCGGCATGCGGGCGGCTTTGCCATCCAGTCCGGCCGGGTCGTCATCCAGAAAGGCAAGCTGGCCCAGCAATGAAAGAGCGCAGTTTTTGGCAGAGACCGCGAACCATTGACGGTTGCCGACAGCAACGGGTTTAGGGCCTTCCGGAGTGGACAATTGAGGATACATGCGCTTCAGCTCCGCTTCAAAAGTTTCGTAACTCTTGCCGGCTTCGCTGAAGATGCGCGTTTCAGCTTCCCTGGAAGAAGCCAGGGATTTTTCAATCAGTTCCGTGATGTCCACATCTTTGAATTCGGGATAATCGAACATCTCCGGACGTTCCAGCAGGGCAAAGGTGATCGGAAGCGCCGCGAACTCGACCCGTTTTTGGTATTTGGGATCGTTTGCCGTCTTGGCCTTGGCGCGGTTCATGATCCGCCAGGCCGCGATCAGGTCGTTGTCGCTGAGCCAGACGCGGGTCGTTTTGGCATAGCAGGTGAGCCGGTAATCCGGATGCGACGCGACGGCTTTCTTCATCAGGTCTATGTACTGAAGGATCTCCAGAGCGGCCGGGCCGTAGAATCCGTTCAGAAATTCCGCGATGATCTCGTTTTCGTCCTGAGAGGGATCCCACATCAGTCGGCTCAGCAGATAAGCGCGCAGTTCCGGCAGGTCGGCGATCTTGCGCGGACCGCTGGAACCTTGCTCAAAGAGACCGCGGACCTTGTGATCCAGCAGAAAACGGATGTCGCCGGGCAAGTTTTCCCAGTTGGGCTGAGGCAGATAGTACTTGCTGAAATCGGTCACATAATTCCAGATGAAAAGCGTCGGGGCGATCTTGTACCAATCCTTTACATCATCCGAGAAAGTCTTATTCATCTCAGAATCAAGCGGATAATTGAAAGAACATTCGATGCTGCACAGACGGATCATGACGTTGTCATGGGGGAAGATGCTCTTTGGCGCGGAACGGGTGTATTGATAGGCCAGAGTCTCGACGATCGTATTGGGGAATTCATCCTTGATGGCATCGGCGACATAATTGACCAAGTCTATCAGCAGATCGGACTGGTTGCCGTGTTCTTTGACAAAGGCTTCGCATTTTTCGCATTGGCAGAAGGCTTGATTGTCATTCTGGCTCACGTCAATGATGCGTGTGTTCGGTTCATTGCGCAGACGGGTCAGCACGACATCCAGCAATGCCTTGCGCATTTCCTCATTGGTCAGACACAGCTGGAAATAACCGTTTTGACGGTCTCCGTCACGGTAAGTGTACCATTCCGGATGATCCTTGAAATAGGTCTTGCTGGGCAGGTATTGGTCGAATGTATGGCAGAAGCCGTGGATCGTCAGGTGGTCGCCCCATTCCGGAGGAACACTGGTCCAGTGGCCGTTGATATGGCGCTGAGCGTTGAAAGCCGGATTGCCCATGAACATATCATAAAAGGCTTCCCGGTAGAAAAGTGTTGGCGCGTAACGGGTATCGAGCTTGGGCAGTTCAAGCGTTTTGGTTTGAGGAACATCTGTCGCGTCATAGCTCCAGAAACGCACTCCAAATTCCTTTTCCAGAAGTTCATAGACAGCATAGAGAGTTCCTCTGGGACGGTCGCCGGACAGGAA
>JAFZAR010000278.1 GCA_017557085.1 Verrucomicrobiota bacterium
CTCAAACCGCAAGCCTCTCAGGCTTCACTGGTTTGGGTGGGACGCATCGCCATTGCCGTGAGGGTCGTGATTGGTCTGCTGTGGATCCAGGTGATCCGCGGCGCGGACGGTCTTTATAACTACCTGCAGTCTGTGCAAGGGTATCTGGCCCCTCCGATCTTTGTGGTGTTCTTCTTTGGCATCTTCTGGAAACGCCTGAATGCCAAGGGCTGTCTGGCCGCATTGATCGTGGGTTTCGCTGTCGGTATTTTCCGTATGGCGGTGGATACGCCGGTCACCCTGGGACTGCTGAAAGATGGTTACGCGGAAGGTTCTTTCTTCTGGATCGTCAATAATTTCTACTTCCAGTATTTCAGTGTGCTGATCACTTTGATCGCGATGATCACGATGGTCGTGGTCAGCTATGCGACCCGCGAACCGGATTACGCCAAGATCAAGGGTCTGACTTACGGCAATGTCACGCCGGAGCAGAAACGCGAGACCCGTGCCAGCTGGAACTGGATAGATGTGGCCGGAACGGTCGCCGTCCTGCTGATGATCCTGGGCGCGTACATCTATTTCAACGGCTAGAAAAGCCGGACATCTTCCGTTTAGGAAGAGCGATGAAGTGTTCCCGTGTTGACCGCGGGAACACTTTGTTTTTTGCGCGAGAAGATGTTTTAATCAGATTTTTTTACATAAATCCAACTTTTTGGCTTGTATGCGATGATAAAAAAGGAGTATCGTTTGGTGTGAGACATTCCAAATGTATTGGAGTGTTTACCGTTTGAACGATGAGCAATATGACAAGTGTCGAAGTTATAGAGTTACTTTATCAACTGCAGGAGATAGAGTTAGGAGAGGATGCCGCTTCTCCGAAAAATCAAAAAGCCAGCGCCGAACTTCGTGCAAAACTTCCCCCGAATATCTTAGGTCACTATGACCGTCTGATGAAACGCGGCAAAAAAGGCGTTTCGATCGTGTCGGGAACCAACTGCCCGGAATGTCACATGACGCTGCCTACCGGGACACGCGCACAGTTGATGCGGGGCGAAGATATAGTCCTCTGCGATACTTGCGCCCGTTATCTGCTTTACAGACCGATCGCGCAGCAAGCGGTGAAGGCCGCAGCCAAGGCCAAACCCGCGGCCAAGAAAACCACGACGGCTAAAACAACTAAGACGACCAAAACAACCAGCAAAACCAGCAAGAAAAAAGCTGAAAAGTCTGAAGAATAAGGACTTGTAACCGTTTTTTGTTCTTTGTCCAAAGGAACGATAAAACAGGGTGTTCAAGACTGCTGTTGATTTTGCGAAAAGGTGGGGTGATTTTGTAGAAATTCGCCACACCTTTTTTTCGTGTTCTTTTGCGCTGGCGGCCATGATGGTAGCGGCACGGGCTGACCGCGGCTGGCCGGGATGGCTGGCGTTCGCGGTGGTGCTGATGGGGGTGTTCTTTGGCCGGATCTGTTTCATTGCCTGGAGGCACGCCGTGGAGCAAAAAGACCTGAACGCCGGACTGCTGAAACTCTCCATCGGATGCGGCAGTCTGGGGCTGATCTTATGCGGAGCGCTGCTGCTGGCACTGAAAGGTCAGGGACTGTGCCTCTATACGGCACCGCTGGCGATCCTCCTGATATGGCTGGGAACACGCAGCCGCCGCTATACGGATTTTTACTCCTTCTATTACGGGGGCGTGTACGCGCTGGCACCCGTGGGAGCCTGGATGGCGGTGACCGGCAGCCTGAGCTGGCAGCCGTTTCTGCTGGGGGTGATCAATGCTTTATGGGTCAGCGGATTAGAGACACTGAGCGATGTCAGCGTCTGCCGTGTTTCACGGTCGGAAACGGCTTGCGGTCATAGCTTGGTGGCTTGCTGGGGAGAGAAGAACGCGGTTTCTTATGCTTTTCTGGTGCATTTGATCATGCTGATGGGAATGGCGGTGTTCGGTTTTCTTGCCTTTTTCAAGCTGGCCTATATGATCGGTGTGGTCTTTATCGCTCTGGTGGTGCTGATGGAACACTGGATCGCCCGCATCCGCAAGAAACACTGGCTGGGGAACGCGTTCTTCCGGCTGAATATGGTGGTCAGCCTGGTCTATCTGGCGGCGGTGGGGTGCGAAGTCGTCCTGTCCTTTTTTGATAATTTTTATCGTCAATGAAGCTGAAGGGTCCCAATTTGATCATTGTGAATGTGATCGCCACTTACGTGCGAATGTTCGTGGTGATGGGACTGATGCTGTTTTCGGAACGGTGGGTCCTGAACGCACTGGGCGAGGTGGATTTCGGTCTGTACTCGCTGACGGGAACGCTGATCATCTTCATCCTCTTCATTGGCAATGTGATGGCCGCAAGCATGCAGCGCTTTTACGCTTACGCCATCGGCCAGGAGGACGCGGCGGAGATCCAGAAGTGGTTCAACTGCGCGTTCGTCATCCACTTTGTTTTTGCACTGTTCCTGATCGTTGGCGGCGTTCCCCTGGGAATGTATCTGCTGGATCATGTGCTGGACATTCCGGCCGGCCGTCTGAACGCCTGCTACTGGGTCTATTATCTTTCCATTGCCGGAGCGGCCTGGACGATGATTTCCGTTCCCTATATCGGGATGTTCCACGCGCGTCAGCGGATCTTTGAGCTGTCTTTCTGGAATTCGGTCCAGGCGGTTTTCATTTTTGGTCTGGCGTGGTCGCTGTTCAGTCTGAGCGGAGACCGGCTCAAGTTTTACGCGGCGGGGATGGTCGGGATCAAGATGGTGATGGACGGTATCCAGCTGCTGCGGGCTTATTATTTGTTCAAAGAATGCCGGCTCAATTCCCGGTACTGGTTCAACTGGACTTTCTACCGCACGGTGCTGTCGTATGCCGGCTGGCAGCTGTGGAGCGGTCTGGGCTCTATCCTGAGCAATCAGGGGCTGGCGGTCCTGATCAACAAGTTCTGCGGAGTGCGCGCCAACGCGGCTTACGGCATCGCGGGCAGGGTCAATAATGTCGTGGCCAATGTGGGAACGGCGATCTATCAGGCATCCGTGGCCGAGATCTTTCGGCTGGAGGGTGCGGGGCAGCGGGACGCGATGATCACTCTGGCACTCCGAACCAGTAAATTCATTATGCTGCTGGCGTTCTTGTGGATGCTGCCGCTGTATATCGAACTGGATTATATTCTGACGCTCTGGCTGAAGGTCGTCCCGGAGCATGTGGTGGGCTTCTGCCGGGTCATTCTGGTGACGTATGCCATCAATACTCTGATCATGGGCTACAGCGGCGCGGTGGGTGCTTACGGCAAGGTGGGGAGCTATCAGTCGGTTCAGGGAACGCTGCTGGTGCTGACCTTTCCGCTGACGTGGCTGGCTTTCAAGCTGGGCGCGTCTCCGGAACACGCTCTGCTCTCGCTGGTAGCGATGGCGGTCTGCGGCGACTTGTACTGCGTTTTCTGGGTCAAAAAGAAGATGAATGTGCCGGTCTCGCGCTGGGTCAAGGGTGTGCTGCTGAAGTGTCTGATCGTTGTTATCCCCTCGACCTTAGTGGGGTCAGTGGTGTATAGTTGTCTGGAGAGTTCCTTCTGGAGGACTCTGCTGGTTTTC
>JAFZAR010000279.1 GCA_017557085.1 Verrucomicrobiota bacterium
CTGCGATGGACCCGCTAGTCGTTTCCCCGCGTTCTTCCTCGGAACAAAACGGCGGACATGACTGAAGCCATGCCGTCCCATCGAGGGATGCGCGTTGCCGCGAAAGACGGCCGCCGCGGGATTCGTGTTCCCGGCCTCCGGCTTCATCTGTTTCTGGTGCTGAGCTTCAGCGGCCTGGACTTCCCTGCGGATCTCCATATCACGACGGGGCGTCTGTGCTTTGCGCCTGTCACCATGCCAGTTTTTGCGGCGAAATTCGTTCCGGTTCTTTTGGAAATCAGGACGGTTATTGGTTTGCTCCTGAGAGACAGGTCTCGGACGTGCCGGAGCAGCCGGTTCTCTGGATACCGTTTTATTCTCCACGGGAGCTGCCGGCGTATAGGAAACCGGAGGATCATCCGCCGGACGAAATCCCATTCCGGGATACCAGTCCTGACCCGGAGGGATCGGAGGCAGTGCTTCGCTGGCCTGATGACTGCGTATCTGGGCATTGCGCTCGTCTCTCCAGTCACGCCACTGACGATCGGATCTTTCACGATCGGAACCATAAAAACGCATCCCCGCCGAAGCAGGCGCGCCTATGCCGTCATCATAATAGACTTCATAAGGCTGAGGCTCTTTTTTCGGCTCCCAGTGCTCACGGTCATGATGGTTTTCATGGCTCTTGTTGTGATGGGTCGGTTTCTGAAAACGCTTCTCGGCCTGAGGCTGTTGATTTGTTTTCTGGTTTCTCTGGTTTTTAACCTGAGGAGGATTCTTTTGAACACTCTTTATCTGACCGGGGACTGTTTTCTCCGCGCGTTTCGGCTGAGGCACATCACGCGAAAGACGTTGTTTTTGAGGAGCCTTGGCCACGGGTTGTTTGGCCATTTGAGGTTTCTCTTTGGGAAGGTCCACCTTGCGCTGAGAAGGCTGCGGACGGTCTTTCTTTGTTTTGTTCACCGGCTTGGCCGCTGCGGTTTTGCCGGCTTTGGACAAACGACCTTGTCTGGCTTGGGATAAAGTTATTTTGTCTTTGGCAATATTGATGGCCACTGTCATGGTCAAGTGATATTTCATAATGAGGCTTCGTACCTGTTTTGCCTCATCCAGGGTCAAGTTCTTCTCCGCGATCAGCCTTTTGAGATTCACATCCCTGTTTTCCACAAGGGCCATATATTCAGATTGAGTGATTTTTCCGGCTTTGCACCTGCTCCAGAGCATCATATTCAATTTCTGCGCAAACGCATCGCTTTCCAGGTCATCCTTTGTAAATCTGGTCATATATGTGACTTACACAATTTTTGACAATTTCTTCACTTCCGCAATTTCATTATCCAGTTTCATTGGGGAAACCGGCTCAGAGGTTCCCAACTCCTGGGCATAGCAGGATACCTTAAACTCCTGCATGAGCCAAAATAAGTTCCATAAGCGAGTCTTCGCTTCCTGCGGAAGATTCTTCTTTTTCAATAATTCGTCTAATTCCATCTGCCGGGTCTCAACTTTCTGCGATTTTTCCCAATCCTTTCCCGGATTGGCCGCAGCCCTGGCAGCACGAATCAAAAGCATCTTTAAATACCGCGGCAGATGCTTCAGCCGCGCAAAAGGAATATAAGCTAAAAATTTAGCGGGTACCAGAACATTTAATTCCTTTTTTAACCACTCAAATTGCTTGGGATAAACTAATATCTGCTGGCGCAGATCCAATATCTCCCTGACCAGAGCGGTAAAAACGGGCAGAGCCTCCTGTAATTTATGCTTGGATTCCCATATATAAGTCTCGAAAAAATGTTTGGTCAGACGCGGTTCGTCATCGGAACTCAGAACATAATTGCGCAAATTGATATAGGAACTTTCTTCCAGCTCGTCCACTGAGCCGAAAGTAGAATAACAGAGCCGGGCCTGGTCCATTTTGCGCAGATCCCGCCGAACCCAGGCAAATTCTTTGGCCATCATCTTTTCGGCCAGAGCCTGAACTCCACGCCGCAGAACTTTATCCCGATCGGCCGGAGTCCGGAACAGGCGCAGATTCACCTCTCCATCCTCAACGTCCAGCCCCGGAAACGCTCTCAGCGGGATACCCTTGACCTCTTTGAGGACGATGCTGTCCGGAACTTCATCAAAGGTCCAATCGGTCAGACCGTATTTCTCCCACTTTTCTGACGCTCTCTGCCAGTCTTTCTGATCTTCTTTTTCGGAGTGCTCCTTGATCTTGGACTGGAGCTGTTCCAAATCAACACCCCTGAATACCTTGCTGCTGGTCTGGGTCACAACCTCGATCTTCGGGGTCAGATAGTCCGGCAGTTTCAAACCATCCCAAACATGCTCCGGGATCTCCACATCCCACTCTCTGAGTATGAACAGACGCGCCTGCCGGAGACCTTCCGCAGAATCCATCTGAATAACTTCGGCCAGACGAGCCGCGCGATCCCTCAGCGGCATCAGACGACGGCGCAAAGTACGCGGCAGCGATTCCAGCAGCTGTTCCCATCTGGCCGCGCGGAATCCGGGGATGCTCCAGTCCACCTCGTTGCGGTCCACGATCGGCAGCAGATTCAGCGGGATCTTTAGAGTCACCCCGTCTTCTTCTTTGCCGGGAGCGTAGGCATAACGGGCTTCCACGGAGTAACCGCCCAACTTGACTTTATCCGGAAATTCTTTAGCGTCATAACCATGGAAGTTTTCACCCAGAAGATCCTTCTCCGTGACAAAGAGGAAGTCCTTCTCACGGGAATGTTCTTTAAGCAGGCGGTTCAGATCATGAATAGAAGAAACATCCTGAATGCGAGCCTCATAATACAAACGCATCGCCTCATGGATATCTACTCCGTGAGCACCACCGGTATGGGTCTGCCACAACTCCAGCTTGTGACAGATGTTCTGATTATTGACTAAAAACTTTAA
>JAFZAR010000280.1 GCA_017557085.1 Verrucomicrobiota bacterium
CGTTCCCGGCTGCGGGTACCGAAACCTTCACCCACATCGTTTACACCTACGACAAAGCGATCGAGACTGGTTATCTCTACCTGGACGGCAAGCTGGTCGGTAAGGCGAAACAATACGGCGATCCGACGATCTTCGAGTTCGGCATGCCGAATATGTGGCTGGGTAAATCCAACTGGCCTGATCCGTACTTCACGGGTGATTATCAGGAATTCCGTATCTACTGCGGCTTCATGACTGCTGACCAGGTGGCCGAGAACTGTGAGGCGGGGCCGGATGTGATTCCGGGACCGGTGAGCGGTGACGAGCTGGTTTGGGCTCTCGAAGAGGGTAAACTGATCCTCACATGGGAGAAAGGCGGCCTGGAAGTGGCTCCGACAGCGGAAGGTCCGTGGACCGCGATCAACGCGGCTTCACCTTACGAAGTCGATCTGACCGGTACAGGCGCATTCTACCGTCTGGCCGAATAGGCGAAAAATAAGCACAGAGCCTGAAAAATGGCTCTGATATAATCAAAACTGCCGTTTGTCTGAGGATGAACGGCAGTTTTTTCTTGCAGGTTTATCATTTTTTAAGCAATATTGGGGCTGTATGAGTGGTTTGAAGTTTTCACGCAGATCGTTTTTGAAGACATTAGGCGCCGCCGCATTGACCGCGCCGTTTATTACACGCAATCTGATCTCTGCGCCGCCGAGCAGCAGAGTTCGTTACGCCGCTTTTGGCTCTGCCAATATGGCCCGCGCTGATATCAACAGCATCATCAGCCATCCGAATGTGGATTTTGTGGCCGTAGCGGATGTGGATTCCGGTTATCTGGCTGGGATCAAGAAAGATTTAGAGGGTAAATTCCCGAAATTAAGAACTTATGTGGATTATCGTGAACTCCTGGACAAGGAGAAAGATCTGGACTGTGTCTCTGTGACCACGCCCGACCATTGCCACGCGGTGATGGCCATGAGCGCGATGCAGCTGGGGCTCAACGTCTATTGCCAGAAACCTCTGGCTCACGATATCTATGAAGTGCGCGCTCTGACCAATTATGCCAAGAAGAAGAAACTGGTGACCCAGATGGGTATCCAGATCCATTCCAATGACGTTTACCGCACAACGGTGAACATGATCCAGAGCGGTATCATCGGCAAGATCAAGGAAACACACTCCTGGTGCGGCAACCGCCACTGGGGTTCCACCGATCCGAAACCGACGGCCAGCGACCCGGTGCCTGATACCCTGAACTGGGATCTGTGGCTGAATACCGCCGCCAAACGTCCGTTCGTCAAGGATATCTATCATCCGGCCAACTGGCGTAAGGTCCAAGACTTTGGTACAGGCATCTTTGGTGATATGGGCTGCCATATCTTTGACCCGGTGTTCAAAGCTCTGGAACTGACCGCCCCGATCCAGGTGCGTTCCGAAGGTCCTCGCCCGAATGACTACTTCTGGGGTCTGAAGACCGAGATGCATTATATCTTCCCCGGCACGAAGTACACTGCCGAGAAGACCATCCCTGTGTACTGGTACGATGGTCCGGGCGAACGTCCGCCGAAACACATCATGGAATTGGTTCCCAATATGCCGACCCTCGGTTCTATCTTCATCGGTGAGAAGGGTGTCCTCGTGATCCCGCACATCGGCGCTCCCGTGGTCTATATGAAGAACGGCGACAAGTATGAAGAATTTGAAGATGATGATGTCCTGCAGAAACTTGCGCTGCCTTCACTGAATCACTGGCATCAGTTTGTGGATGCCGTCCAGGGCAAAGGCAAGACGACCGCCGGCTTTGACTACTCCGGTCCGCTGACCGAGTCCGTCCTGCTGGGCAGCATCGCCTGCAAGTTCCCGAAGACCACCCTGAAGTGGAACTCCAAGAGCTTGAAGTTCAGCCTGGCCGAAGCCAATAAGAAGTTCAAGCCCGCCAACGAGTTGGTGAAGCGTGAATACCGCGCCGGCTGGAAGGTGAAGGGTCTCTAAAGCCTCTTAAAACAAAGATGGGAAATGAAGGCACGTTCTTCATTTCCCATTTTTTCGTATCGAATTTATGCACAAACATTTGGCAGGGATAGAAATCGGCGGGACAAAGATCCAGATGGTGATCGCGGACAGCAATGCCCGGATCCTGAATTGTTTCCGGTTTGAGGTGCGCAAAGAACGCGGCGCGGAGGGAATCCGTGAACGAATCGCGCGTTTTCTCACTGAATGGAAACGCCATCATCTGCTGATTACGGGTATCGGGATCGGCTTCGGAGGTCCTGTAGATCGTGAGACCGGATGCACGATTTGTTCTCACCAGATCCAGGGCTGGGATCATTTTGATCTGCGCGGATGGATACAAGAGGTCTATGGCAAGACTTATGTTTGTGTTGAAAACGATTCCAACACAGCGGCTTTAGGCGAAGCTCTCTGTGGTGCCGGTATCGGTTACAGTCCCGTGCTCTATATGAATATGGGCAGCGGTGTCGGTGGCGGAGCCGTGGTGAACGGTGAGATATACCATGGAGCGATTCCCGGAGAGATTGAGATCGGTCACATCCGTCTGGATAAGACCGGGCGCACGGTGGAATCCTGCTGCTCCGGCTGGGCTGTGGATAAACGCATCCAGGCGGCCATCCAATCTAATCCCGATTGTAAACTGGCCGAACTCTGTGCCGGGATGGAGACGAAGCAGGCGGCAAAGCTGTTGCCGGCTTTGCGTGAAAAAGATCCTGTTGCTCAGAAAATTTTAAAGGAAGTTGCGGATGATTTGGCTTTTGCCTTGTCGCACGCGACCCATCTGATCCATCCCCAGGCGGTCGTTTTGGGCGGTGGCCTTTCTCTGATAGGGGAACCGTTGAGGAAAGCTGTGCAGCAGGCTTTGCCTCAATACCTCATGGATGCTTTTCAGCCTGGTCCAAAAGTACTTATCGCACAGTTAGGTGAGAATGTTGTTCCCGTTGGAGCACTGGAACTGGTCAAACATACTTCCCGCTAACTGCGATATTAGATGCTAAAAAAAGAGACGCCGTTTTTACAGCGTCTCTTTTTCGTTTTCAGAATAATATCTTATTCTTTCTTCTCATCCGCGGTTTCAGAAACCTCTTCATTTTCTTCGGCTTCTGAATCGGAAGCATGAGAATGGTATCCATAGTAGTAACCATTGGATTTCTTCTTCCGGCGGCGTTTTCTTCTTCTCTTTTCTTTGCCATCGGCACCGCCGTAGTATTCGTAATAATCGTAATAATAGTAGTAGCTGTCGTTACGAGTAGAATAACCACGATTGAAAACCAAACCCATCAGAGGGATCTTTCTGGTGCGCAGACGTTTCAGAGATTCACGTGCGAAGCGGATAGAAGTGAAGGCACCGCGAACGACAAAGAGTACACCATCCACACGGCGGGCCAGGTTACTGGTATCGTCCGTAGCCAGCAGCGGAGCGGAGTCCATGATGATGAAGTCGTACTTGGCTCTCATTTCGTTCAGTAACACATCCAGTGAAGGATGGAGGAAAAGTTCACCCGGACTCTTTTGGAGTTTGCCGGCAGGGATCAGATCCAGATTTTCAACATCCGTGTGTTTGACCACCTGATCAGAGGATACTTTCTGATGCAGGAATTCTACCAAACCCGGAACAGACTCAATTTTGAACTTCTTGCAGATATGACCGCGACGAATATCAGCGTCAATCAGAAGGACTTTCGATCCGGCCATTGCCAACGAGACGGCCAGGTTGGTTGAGACCGTGGATTTACCTTCAGACGGAACAGAACTGGTGACGCACATCACTTTGGGTACTTTCCCTTGGTCATAAGAGAAGATGATAGACGAGCGCAGATTACGGAAGGATTCGATCAGTGCGTGACTGTCCTCGTTCTCTTCGGAAAGAAGGTGAAGTTCGTCATCTTCTTGGAATTTGCTTACTTCAGGGATCTGTCCTAGAACGGTTTCTGTGAACTGATCACGAAGTTCAGAAATCGTTCCAAAAGTGTCATCAAAGAGGTCAATGATATAGAGAGCGACAAAACCAATGAAGATACCGGCCAGGAAACCCAAGAGGAGCTTCATTGTTCTATGAGCCACATTCTTGGCTGGGGAGGCTTTATCCATAATGCTCAAACTCTCATTAGACATGACTTTGCTGAGATCGACCGTGCGGAGCATCTCAGTGAGTTTTTGGAACATATCCTGTTTGCGTTTAAGATCTTCTTGCATATTGGTGTATTCCACCAGCATCTTATCCGCTGCAGAGGCTTGAGCCTGCATATCGTCAAACGCGGCCTGGAGCTGTTTGACCTTGATTTCCAATGCACTGCGCTGAGATACGATAGTTTCCATAGCCATTTGTTTGAAGCTGTCCACCACGTTTTGGAGTGCGGAGATCTGTTGATCCAGACCACGAACCTTTGGATGTGAATCTCTCAGGAACTCAGTCAATTCATCACGATTAGCCTGTAACTTGGTCAGTTCCTGTAAACTCTTATAGTATTCGGCTTGCGGCTTGGCCAGAGATGCGGCCATTTCAGAACTGATGCCCGTACCAACCGCTGCTCCGCTCGTAAAAGCAGCACTGCCTTGGCGCATGACAACAGCTTGGATTTGTTCCGGTGTCATCTCATTCAGAGCGTCCAGTTCGCGTTTGGTACGATTCAATTCAGTATTGATCTCACCCAGTTCTTTAGCGCGGCCGGAACCGACTTGTTCTAGCATAACAACATTATTGGTTGCGCGGAAATTAGAAATACCATCGCGAAGAGCCTGGATTTCTGTATCCAGAGTAGCGATTTGATTGGTCAGAGATTCAAATGTGGTTTCAGATGTTTTTTCACGCAATTCCTTCTTATAAGCCAAGTAAGCATCCATCACACAGTTCAGATAATCCTGAACTTGTTTAGCGTCTTTACCCACAGCTGTGAGAGTCAGAGCCTGGTTGCGCAAGCTGTCTTTGGAGCTGAAAGAGAACATTCTCGCGTTGGGATTGAGTGCGATCACGTTGGTCCAGGTTTCTGCCACTTCTGGGTGGATCTCCAGAAATCTGTTCATAGCATCTTCCTGAACACGTTGACTTTTCAACATTTCACTCTGGGTACCCATGAAGTTCTGGATTTCATCTGTCACGAGCTTGTCGGTTGTAGCCATTCTTTGTGCCATGACCATCTTACTCTCGGACTGGAATTTCGGAGGCATGGTCGAAATCAGCACGAATGCGGGACCTAATCCCAGTAAAATACCGAGAAGCATGACCCACCACCGCTTGCGAAGAAGAATCTTGTAGCGATGAACACGCAGCATGATTTCGTTACTGATGGAGAAACGATCCTCACGCATTTGAGGACGCATCCCATCGATTCCCTCCATCTCATTGAGCGGAATTTGAGGTTTATTTTCGTTGGAATCCATTCTAAATCTTTCAGTTATGTTTTAATATATAAGATAACGAGGGGGAATTATCTGAAGTAGCTTTGAGGTACGTAGATCAAGTCTCCGGCCTTCACATCCATATCCAAATCCAGTTTGCCTTTTTCTTGAACATCTTTGACGTTGATGTAGAAGTTTTTAGGTTCACCGTCAATGATACGGGTAAGCTGGACTTTTTTCAGATTAGCGAAGTCGGTTCCGCCACCGGCTTTAGCGATGGCCATGGTGACAGTGTAGATCTCACCAGGAAGAAGTTGCTGCAGACCAGGTGTTTTAACATACCCCTGAACAGTAATGGTACCAGTATTTGTATAGGCGATGGAAGAAACACTGACGCGAACCGTAGCACGCTTGTAGTGAGTTCTTTCCAGCTCTTTCTTGATATCAAAAGCCACTTCGCGGCAGGTTTTTCCGGCGGCTTTAATAAGACCTTCATAATACGGAATGACCAAATCTCCGGAGTCAGAGACAGTCAGTTCAATGGGCAGATCTCTATCTTCAAAAACTTGATAGTTCACGGTGTAGCCTTTCTGGAGTTTTTGCAGGTTATCCAGAGTGTTCATATCCAACGCGGGCGGAGTTTTGAATTGGTTAGTCCCTTTCACAGGATTTTCATCCGCGGCGTTGATTGCGGCTGTCCACAGGGAAAAAGTCAGCAGACAGGCCACGGCCATTCCCACTATTTTTTTAATATTTATCATAACTTAAAATCAAATAATTAATTCTGTAATAAAATGTTAGAAAGTGTATTGTATTCCCAGCATGACCTGATGAACATCGTAGTTGCTGTAGGTAGAATTATCTCGTTCATAAGCATAGTAAGTATATCTCAGAGAGGGTTGCCAACGCTCCAAGAAGGTGTAAGCAATCCGAACACCACCCATATAATACTGGGAATAAGCATCATTGCGAGTCTTATAGCGGATACCGGTTTCTTTATAAAAATTAATCGAACAATAGAAATCGATATCAAAATCGCGAATGTAGCTGAACCGAATATTGTCCCCCACAGTGACAGTTTTTTGGTTATCGGAGTTCCAACTCAAACGGTTGCCTCTAAAGACATTTAAAGAATTGACCAGCCAGGGAGTGATTACATAGTCTATGTTGCCTTTGGCGTACCAGTCATTGATATCATCTGTTACCGGATCGTTATCATTCTGGAAGAAAGTAGCATAGCTATAGCCAGCACCCACTTTGAATCTGATCCGTCTGCCCAATTTCATAGTATAGAAAGGACCTATGTCTAACCGAAATTGGTCATTAAGACTGTTGGATTTACCATGCTTAGAGAAAAAATGAACAGGATCGTTAGCTTCGATACCTGTTTCTATAGTAGGTGTGATGAAGTAAGAGGCAGATTGAGTAAACAGTCCGGAATTGCGATCCATGTACTCATAACGACTATTGTCTGCATGGAACCAGTTCCAATCTGCGGAACCTTTAAAAAGAAAAGCACCCGTATCCCAGTCTGCAGCAGCACCTAATTTGTTATCATAACGACCGAATTTTACACTTTCAATATCAACGAATTCGCCACTCTCTTGGACTGCTCTGATATTATTGATATCCTCTTGATAAGAAAACGCATCCCTCAGTTTGACATGTGTATCTCCAATAAATAGATGATAAGCAAATTCTGTATCAGGGGAAATAAGAGGTGAATAGGTATTGATAGAAGTGTGTTTGGTGTAAATATCAGTGCCAACCCCCAAAGTCAGGTCAATACTATTGAAGTCGGAGACCGCTCGATAAAAGTCGAATTTGACTTCAGGATGAAGAATAAAATCATCCGCATCTCCTTTGATATAAGATTCATCCCTGCGATAGATGTTACTGTTGTATTCTACATCTACACGGGGACGGATACCGAAGTTCCACTTGTTCCAACTAAGAAAATGACCGGATTTTGTCTCTGTTTGTCCGCGAATGATAGATTCGGCTTTGGCTTCGCCGGAAGTGGAACGTTGACGAGAGACTTGTGCTTGAGCCTCATTGGGAAAGCTAACAACAAAAGAGCCTAAAAGACATGAAAGTCCTAGACCTTTATATAAATGTGTTTTACTTAAATTGTTTTTCACCATCACTCAACTTTCAGAGGCACAAGATATTTTGCTTTATTTATGTTCGCCCCTAATAGCCATTTTCAAAGGAGCAACAGAATCATGACACCACTATGATTCCTATCGCGTCAAAACATGACGCACCCCTATTCTCGCAGGTATTCTTATAAAATTCAATAAGTTTTTTATAAACAGCAAATTTATAAAATTTTAAATGATAGAAAATTGGCTTTGGAAGGTGACAAAATCGTTTCTGGCATGTAAACTGAACGGAGCGGGGATCTATCGGAAAAAAGAGTCCCATTGAAAATTTTATTTATGCGTTCAGATATCATCAAAAAGGGTTTCGAGCACGCGCCTCATCGCGGGTTGCTGCGTGCTACCGGAGCCATCACATCGGAAGAGGATTTCAATAAACCTTTTATCGCGATCGCGAATAGTCACATCGATATTATTCCCGGTCATGCTCATTTGAATGAAGTGGGACAGATGGTCAAGCAGGCTGTGAGAGAAGCCGGCGGCATCCCGTTTGTTTTTAACACGATCGGAGTGGATGACGGCATCGCGATGGGACACACCGGGATGAAATACTCGTTGCCCAGTCGTGAGCTGATCGCCGATTGCATGGAGACGATGCTTCGGGCTCATTGCTTTGATGGGCTGATCTGCATTCCGAACTGCGACAAGATTGTTCCCGGTATGCTGATGGCTTCTATGAGAGTGAATCTGCCGACGATTTTTGTCAGTGGTGGACCGATGGCCGCTGGCGTTATGCGGCGTGAATCGGGTGAGACTCCTTTCACTTTAGCGCAGAAAGCAGCGGACTTGATCTCTATTACCAAGGGAGTAGGAGCCAAACAAGCCGGACAGATCACAGAAGCCCAGCTGGAGGAACTGGAACGGAATGCTTGTCCCGGCTGCGGTTCCTGTTCAGGAATGTTTACGGCGAACAGCATGAACTGCTTGTGCGAAGCTTTGGGAATGGCTCTGCCCGGCAATGGCACGATTCTAGCGACTTCCAAGGAGCGTGAAGCTCTCTATACAGCAGCGGCCAGACAAATCATCCGCCTGATTGAGATGGATCTGAAACCGAGGGATATAGCGACTTTGGAAGCACTTGACAACGCACTGGCTTTGGATGTGGCGATGGGCGGTTCCACGAATACCATTTTGCATACATTGGCTATCGCTCGTGAGGCCGGTATCGAGTACGATATTGATCGGATCGATCAAATCTCCCGTCGGGTGCCTTGTTTGTGCAAAGTTTCTCCGTCCAGTGATTATCATGTGCAGGATGTTCACCGGGCAGGCGGTATCCATACCATTTTGGGTGAACTGCGCCGTATTGATGAGGCTAACGGTTTCATGAATGGAGAGTACATCCATGGTGGAACACCAACAGAAAAACCGATTTTGAATCTGAATGCCAAGACTGTTACCGGCAAGACTCTTGGAGAAAATATTGATGATTGGGATATGCGTTCCGGCCGCCGTTTGCGCAAAGCGGAGGTCGTCCGCTGTTCCGGCGCGTGTGCTCAGGCCGATTCAGAGGGACGTTTAGGACGGAGACCCGTTGAATTTTTGACAGGAGATCCAACCGGAGTTCTCTTATGGAGGATCGCGGCTGCATGGAATTTGGCGGACGCTTATGCTTTCACTGCTGTGATGGAGGAAAGGGGGCAGGTCAAACTCTCTGCGGAAAATGTTCTGAAGGGCGAAGTAAATATTTTGTCCGGCATCAGTGATTATCTGAAAGCCAATCAGCCGACCATTCGCGCGGAGCTGGCAATGGGACCCAGTCAGACACCGGGCATCCTCTTGTGGAAATACGCAGGAGGAACGAAGACCCGTTTCGGTGTGCTGCGCGGTACTCTGGGCAAGCAGGATTGTTTTCGTTCGTTGACTCTGGAGACAGATGAAAAGAAAGTTGCCCGTTTTGAACCGGCTGGCATTGTTCCTTACGATTCCACATTCCGTTTTGATCCCAAAGACTGCATCCGCGATAAAGCTCATGCTTATACCAAAGACGGCGGACTTTCCGTTCTTTATGGACAGCTGGCACCGGAAGGCTGTGTGATCAAGACCGCCGGTATTTCTCAAGGATTCAAAGACAACTGCGGAGCGGACTTTGTATTTGAAGGACCTTGTGTTATTTTCGAGAGCCAGGAAGAAGCATGTGAAGGTATCCTGGGCGGCAAGGTCAAAGAAGGCGACATCGTCATCATCCGCAATGAAGGTCCGCGCGGCGGTCCGGGTATGCAGGAAATGCTTTCACCCACCAGTTACATCGTGGGAATGGGCTTAGGAGATAAAGTGGCTTTGATCACGGACGGTCGTTTCAGTGGCGGTACCTCCGGAGCCTGCATTGGTCATGTCTCGCCCGAAGCGGCTGAAGGCGGCCCGATTGGTTTGCTGAAACAAGGTGACCGGTTGAGGATCGATTTTCCGAATCGCAAGATCGACATTCTGGTAGATGCGGCGGAATTGGAAAAACGCAAAGAGACATGGAAACCGCTGAAGCGGGAAGTGACCGGTTGGCTGGCTCGGTATCAGAAACTGGTCAGCAATGCCAGCAAAGGTGGTATTCTGTTAGGTTAATAATCACGGGATGGAATTTCTCAACAGTAAACCGATTTTTCTGGTCGTTTCAGCTCCCAGCGGCGGAGGCAAAACAACCGTGTGCAACCGACTGCTGGCTTCTGATTTGGGGCTGCAGCGCGCCATCACTTGTACGACGCGCGCTCCCAGACCGGGTGAAGTTGATGGCAAGGATTATTATTTCCTGACAAAGGATCAGTTTGAATCCAAGAAAGCCGCGGATGAATTTCTGGAATGGGCCAATGTTTATGGAAATTTCTACGGCACACTGAAGAGCGAAATCATTCGCCGTCTGGAGTTGGGACAAGATGTTATCGTTTCCGTAGATGTGCAGGGAGTGGCATCCATTGCCAAGATGGCCAAGAACGATCCTGTTTTGTCTGCTTCCTTTGTTTCTTTATTCATCGCTTTGCCAAGCGTGGAAGCTTTGCGCAAACGGTTGGAGGGACGGGGGAGTGATTCTTCCGAAGTGATCCAGAAGCGATTGGATACAGCTCGCGCGGAGATGCAGACTTGCGGCGGTTTTGATTATATCCTCCTGAGTGGAAGCATGGATGAGGATTATGAAAGAGCTTACGCGGTTGTGCTGGCTGAGAAAATGAAACGCTCCCGCGTCAGTCAGAGCGATTTGGAAAAATACATCGGCTTGTTTCACTGACACGGAAAATAATTGGATTTTGATTGATGATATGAATACAACACCCATCAAGACAGCTCATGTAGTGGTCGGAGTGACCGGCTCTATCGCGGCGCACAAAGCGATCGATCTGGTGAGTCTTTTGACTCATTGGAACAGTGAAAACGTGCGTTGTGAGGTGAGAGTCGTGATGACGGCTGACGCACAGAAATTCGTTACGGAAGTCCCGTTTCGTACACTGTCGAGAAATGCCGTGGTGCGGGATCTCTATGAAAGCGATGAACAGTGGAGCCCCCGCCATATCGCACTGGCAGATTGGGCAGATCTGCTCGTGATCGCGCCGGCAACGGCGAACACGATCGCCAAGCTGGCTTGCGGCATCGCGGACAACGCATTGACCTGTTTGGCGCTGGCGTTACATCAGGAGACAGGAATGCTGATCGCTCCGGCGATGAACGGGCGAATGTGGCAGCATCCGGCAACGGAAGAAAATGTGAGCATCTTGAAAAATCGAGGTGTGGAGTTTATTGGTCCTGATGAAGGATTGCAGGCGTGCGGTTATTCAGGAAAAGGCCGTATGAGCCCGGTGGATCAGATCGCCGATCGTGTCAGACAGATGCTGTCTGAAAGGGGTATTTAAACTTACGGCTTGTAGCCGAATTTTTTCAAAACAGAGCTTTGAGCTTCGGCCGCGCTTTTACCGGTGGCGGCCATTTCAGCTGCGACCAGAGTAGAGAAATAGATCGTGGAAACAGATGTTCCCGTAGTCAGGTACCAGGAATCATCAAAATAGAAGAGCCCGGTCCCGGCTGTAGCCGCGTCCACAAAATTTCCGTAATTCGCGTAGGGGGCGATTTGTCCCCGTTCCAAGGCGGTAACACCAACTACACCCTTGTAGCCGGCCGGGTAAGTTATTTGGCCGGTGGGTTCATTCCCGGCAGCTGCGGCAATCGTTCTTCCGTTTGCGAGTGCGCCCTGAATAGCATCGTTCAAATAGGGTGAATATCCGTCACCGCTCAGGCTGATATTGATGA
>JAFZAR010000281.1 GCA_017557085.1 Verrucomicrobiota bacterium
GGAATGTGTCTATCGCCTGAAACCGGAGGAGAACGCGGACTGCGCATGGTTCAGCATCGGAACATCCGGTACCAGTGAAGAGATCGATCTGCGTCAGGAAATTGATTTCGAGACGATGGAGGTCGTTCTACGCTGGAACGCGATCATCGGGAATAAGTATCGCATCTCCGCGTCCAAAGACGGTGTATTGAATGAGATCGATACCATCATTGCGGATTCTGTCAATGAAGTGTACAAAGTTTCGCTGACGGAAGGTTCTCATTTCTATGTGACACCGTTGGGTAAAGCGGAAACCGATCCGGAGCCTCAACCGGGAGACGAGTTTACGCCTCAGATCCGACTGGTGGATGGTGTGATCATCATTGTGGTCGAATCCAAGGCGGGCGATGTCCTGGAACTCTTCTATTCGGATGATATGGTCCTCTGGAACAAGAGCGGCGGTGAGCGTACAGTGACGCAGGATGGTCCTTACGAAATACACATTCCTTTACAGGAGAACACACCGATGAAGTTCTTCCGTGTCAGGAGAACTCGTTAGATAGGGCAGACTGAGACGATGAGCGCGACGGGAAAAACATTGATATTTTCTCTGAATCCCGCGGTGGATGTGGAGTGGATCGTTCCGAAGGTCCTTTGGGAAGAGAAGAACAACATCCTTTCGGAGCGCCGCTGGGCCGGAGGCAAGGGTGTCAATGTGGCTCGCTGGTTTCGTTTGTTGAGCGGTGATACCGGTGAAGAAAGTCAATTAGTGATTCCCTTGGGCGGGCTGACCGGCCGTGAGATGGAGGAGTATCTTGCTCAGGACGGGATCGCTTTTCGTGCTTTTCCGCTGAAAGATTCCACACGCGCCAATATCATCGTGACAACGGACGACAAGCGGCAGCTGCGGTTCAATCCGCTGGGGCCGGAATTGACCTCCGAGGAGTGGGATTCACTGTTTCGCTTCGCGCGGGAAACTCAGGATGTCAAGCTGGCTATTTTCTCCGGTGCCTTGCCCCGTAAAGCGCCCAAAGACACGTATCGAAAACTTTTGGAGATTTTCTCCTCCCGTTCGATCAAGACGATCCTGGACTGTGACGGTGAAGCTTTCGCGCAGGGTGTTGACGGTCATCCTTTTCTGGTCAAACCAAACGAGTTCGAGCTGGCTCAATGGGCCGGACACGAGTTGCCGGACATGGCAAGTGTACGTTCCGCTGCCAAAGATCTGTCCTCGGCCACACAGGGGAATGTACTTGTTTCGCTGGGCGCGGACGGAGCCTTGATGGTCGGGAACCAAGGGGAGTATCGGGTCTATTCGCCTCAGGTGAAGGTGCTGAATAAGATCGGCGCCGGGGATTCTCTTCTGGCGGGCATCTCTTACGCGGTCACCCGGCAGATGCCGCCGGTGGAAGCTCTCCAGCTGGCTATCGCGACCAGCACCTCGGCAGTCGCCTGCGCAGCGGGTCTGCTGCCGTCACGTGAAGATATCTTCCGTTTGAAGGAGTCGGTCCGGGTAGAACGGTTGAACTAACAAAATTTTTATTTCAGAAAGTATTATGGATTTTTGTCGTTATTTTTTCTCTGGTTTAGTTTTTCTGGGCTGTCTTCTGAGTATGACAGCTCAAACCTCTTTCACAGTGGGAACTTACAATCTGGAAAAGTACAACTTTGAGGAAACAGATGACTTCAAAGCCAAGTCCGAGAAAGTGGTGGAGAGCATCCAGCACATGAACGCGGATGTCGTTGGCCTGGTGGAAATTGGAACCAAAGACAGCCTGAACTATTTGACGGGTGAGCTGAAAAAGAAGAATGTCTCCTATCCTTATGTGGAATGGATGCCGAGCAATGACACCAATCTGAATCTTGCGGTGCTTTCCCGTTATCCTCTGAAACAAACCGTTCATCACAAAAAGGATAAATACAGTCTGAATCAAAAGATGTACACCTTGAAGCGCGGTGTTCTGGAGACCCATGTCCAAGTGACGGATAACTATACTTTCACGGTGCTGCTGACACATTTGAAATCCCAGGTCGAGGTGCGGTATGCCGATCAGGCGGAGATCCGTCTGAAAGAGGCTCAGCTGATCCGGGAGAAGATCATTGATCCGATGCTGGAAAAGGATCCCAAGGCGGATTTCATTCTGATGGGGGATATGAATGACAACTACAATAACATGCCCATCCAAACCCTGATCGGAACAAGAACAGCGCATCCGCGCATGGTGGATTCCCGGCCGATCGAGGCCAATGGCGACACCTTGCCGGAGAACCGCACACGGGGCCGGTTCCGTTCCGTGGCGTGGACTCATTTTTACAGCACGGAGGATTCTTATTCACGGCTGGACTACATTCTGTACAGCCCCGGCATGAGAGATCAATTTCAGGCAGAACGCTCAGAGGTCGTAGTAGTTCCGAATTGGGGAACCGCTTCTGACCATCGTCCGATCAAAGTCTCTTTCTCGGTACCCAAGCCGGGAAATAAGAAGGGAAAGAAAAAGTAGATCATTTTTTTGGTTCTCGTGCTGAAAAAGCGTTGCTCTTTTTGCATGGCTGGACTAGGATTAAAGCCATGAGGTTGCGGCTTATATCTCTTGGCTTTATTTGTTTGACTACATCCTTTCTGATAGGGGGTTGTAACTATAATACCAGTACTCCCGCCGATGATAAAAAGGATCCCTATTACATGAAGGCGATGGATCAGATCCAGCGGAAGGATTACGCTGGCGCTGCGGAGTCGCTGCGCCGTGTTCTGGACGGCAGTCCGCGCAATGCCGCCGCGCATAAGGAGCTGGGCATCATCAATGAAGATCATTACCGGGATTATGTCACGGCCGTTTATCATTACCGCAATTACCTCAAACTGAATGACAAAGAGGATGATCCCCTGATCAAGAGCCGCGTTACCGAGTGTATGCGCGAGCTGATCACCCAGTCAGACATCAATCCGGATTCTCCGGCATATCAGAAGAAACTGGATCAGCTGCTGAAGGATAAACAGAGTCTGGAAGATTCTGTTACCAAGCTGACTGTGGCTTATGAGCAGCTGCGCAGTGACTATACCAACCTGTTGGCGAAACTCCAGCAGCAGGATATCGCTCTGGCCAGGGCACAGGCTTCGCTGGGGACCAATGCCGCGGCGATCAACCGTCCTGTGGTGTCGAATCTCAATACCGAGATGCTGGCGGTGAACGTTCCCACCAATCCGGTTCCGCCTGTTGAGCTTCCAAAGACTCAAAAGAAGATCGAGATCTACGAGATCCAGAGCGGTGATACTTTCGCCAAGCTGGCGCGCCGTTATAACGTGAAGCCGGAAGAGCTGGTCAAGCTCAATCCCGATGTGAATCCAACCAAACTCCAGATAGGCCAGGAGATCAGGATCCCTGTCCAGTAGGAGCAAACGCCATGTTAGCCGTCAGAGTTATTCCGTGTCTGGATGTTCACGCGGGCAATGTGACCCGTGGTATCCAGTTTGGCAAGGCGGAGTCCGGTGAGCTGAAGAACGTAGGCGATCCCGTTGAAATGGCCATCCGTTATGACGCTCAGGGAGCCGACGAGATGGTTTTCTACGACATCACCGCCAGTGCCCATGGCCGCGCGACGATGGTGGATGTGATCCGCCGGGTAGCGGAACGCTGTTTCATGCCGCTGACGGTGGGCGGAGGCGTTCGCACGGTGGAGGATATGCGGGAGCTGCTCAAGGCCGGCGCGGATAAGACCAGTATCAATTCCTCGGCAGTCTCCAATCCCGATCTGATCCGTCAGGGAGCGGAGAAATTTGGCTCGCAGTGTATCGTGGTTTCCATTGATGCCAAGCGCACCGGTCCCGAAAGCTGGGAAGTCTTTGTTCAGGGAGGCCGCAAAAATACCGGGCTGAATGCTATCGAATGGGCTCAGCGCGCGGTGGAACTGGGTGCGGGAGAGATCGTTTTGAACAGCATAGACGGCGACGGCACCAAGGCCGGTTATGATGTGGAGCTGACACGGCGCATCGCGGATTCTGTTCCGGTGCCTGTGGTGGCCAGTGGCGGAGCCGGCAATCTGGATCACATGGTGGAAGTCGTCCAAAAAGGCCACGCGGCTGCTGTTCTTGCCGCAAGTATTTTCCATTACGGAACTTATACAGTCTCTCAGGTCAAGGAATACCTTTCTTCCAAAGGGATCGTGATGCGCCGGGATTAAGTTTTCTCTGACAGAGAAGCGGTTTTCTTTAGAAAAAAATTGAATTTCATCCCTGAAGGGGGCTATAATCGCTCGGTCGCTCTTGAAAAGGGTCATTTCCTCTACGGCTCTCAGTGTATCTTGATACCTATGACCGCAGGTTTCTATCCCGTTTCAGGAGAGGAATAAATATTTGCATATATGAGCTTTTTGACTTCTCCGCGCTTTTTGGCCATATCCCTTTTGGTCGTCTCCAATATTTTAATGACCTTTGCCTGGTACGGGCATTTAAAATTCAAGGCGGTACCTCTTTATCTGGTGATTCTGATCAGCTGGGGCATTGCGGGCATAGAGTACTGTTTCCTCGTACCGGCGAACCGGATCGGCAATCAGGTCTTTTCCGTGACGGAACTCAAGATCATTCAGGAATTTCTGACGATCGTTGTCTTCTCCGTTTTTGCCATGACCTATATGCACGAGAAGATCCATTGGAACCATCTGGTCGCTTTTCTTTGCATTATCGCGGCTGTATTCTTTACTTTTCTGCCCAAAACTGATTAGATTCCTGTGATGAGTTTTATTGACTTGTTGAAATTTAACGCCGACGGCCTCATCCCTGCGATCGTGCAGGACGCGCAAAATGGTCAAGTGCTGATGATGGCCTGGATGAACAAAGAATCTGTGCAGAGAACACTCAAGGAAGGACATACCGTCTTCTGGAGCCGTTCCCGCAAAAAATACTGGGTCAAAGGTGAAACCAGCGGCCACTTCCAGAAAGTCGTTTCTCTGGCCTTTGACTGTGACGGGGATACCCTGCTGGTCAAAGTGGAGCAGACCGGTGCCGCCTGCCACGAAAACTACAAGTCCTGCTTCTTCCGCACGGTGAATCCGGACGGGACCTTCTTCATCAATTCAGAGAAAATCAAAGAATAACCTTTTTTACAACAATATGTTATGTGAGACGCGGGATTCCCGCGTCTTTTTTCGTTCGGTTCTGTCACCGGGAACCGGTGACAGAAA
>JAFZAR010000002.1 GCA_017557085.1 Verrucomicrobiota bacterium
AGAGGATTCTCCAGCACGTTGGCCAGTTCGATACCCTCTTCGATCGTGAAGTTACCGGTGATCTCACCCGAACCGCTGGGGATCTCACCATTGATGCGCGGAGCGCTGGTCAGTTCACCGTCCAGCACGATACCGAGCAGCTGGCCCACGTTCTCGCGGGTCACTTTGGCAAATTTCACCGCACCTTCAGAATCCAGGGTAAAGCTGATGGCCACACTGTTATCCACCGGGTTACGGTGGACCATGGCCTGCTGGATGTATTTACCGGTCAAACCTTCTTCGGGTTTCTTCTTGACCAGATAGCGGCGGGATTCCTGTTGAGAGTCGCCTTTGCGCTTGCTCTTCAGGGTCTCGGTCAAAATCTCATAACCAGGCTCGATGTAGTCCTGAGCCAGCAGTTCATCGCTCTGCGGATGCACCATGCGGAACTCCAGGAACGCGGCGCGCTCGATCTGGCGGCGGGCGGCTTCGTTTTCAGCCTCGGTCAGACCCGGCAGCGCGATCGTGATGCGGTCGGTGCCGTTGGGAGTGATCTCCGGCTCGGCTACGCCCATGCTGTCCACACGCTTACGGAGAATCTCGACCGCCTTGTCCAGAGCACTGGCGCGCTGGTCATCTTCCAGGCGGTTGGACTCCATTCCCACCAGGAAGGAGGTACCACCCTTGATGTCCAAGCCCAGACGGACTCTGCCGGCGATCTTCCGCTGCAGGCGGTTCAGCACCGCCACCGTCGGATTATCCTCTTCGGAAACGTCACCCAGCTGAGGGAAGTACTTGGCGATGTCATTGGTGCCGGTGGCCTCAAAGAGAGCCTGATAAGCATCCATGCCATCATTCGTGATCTTCTCCTGCGCCGTCTTGGCTATTTCCTCAAACGCGGCGTCTTTGTTCTCTGCGCGATCCTTAAATGCCTCCATCAAATCCCCACTGCGCATTGGGAACATGGAATACAACGCCCACACTACAATAAAAATAAGTGCAACCGTCCTGCCTGTTAATTTTCTTTGCATATTTATCCTATTATCTAAAAAATCTGTTTAGAGGTCAGCGTCCTTATTTGGAACCATCCACACTCTGACCTTTCTCAATAATGTCTGCCACAGAAGCTTGCGTCACTTCTAACTTGGAATCACCGGAGCGGATCGCCAGGGTCTTGTCCTTGACAGAGATCACGATAG
This sequence comes from Verrucomicrobiota bacterium, assembly GCA_017557085.1. Classification (GTDB taxonomy): domain Bacteria; phylum Verrucomicrobiota; class Verrucomicrobiia; order Limisphaerales; family UBA1412; genus UBA1412. The sequence goes on from JAFZAR010000002.1 coordinate 1,179, forward strand.
CCACGATCCCCGCGTTCGTCACGATGCGGTCGCCGGCTTTGATCGTCTTCAACATTGCCGCGTGTTCCTTGGCCTTCTTTTGCTGCGGTCTGAATAAGAACAACCACATGAACAAGATAAAGAAAGCCATCATACCCAGCATCTGGAGAAGCTGGGCCTTTTCATTTGGGGCTTGCCCCGCCTGCGGAGCAGCCATTGCCAATAAATTTAATAAGTTATATCCCATAACCTAGCGGGTTATTAAAACCAAAAAAAGCTCTTCGTTGCAAGACTAAAATCAGACAACGAAATACACACTCCGGCAAAACCGGAATGTGTATCTCGTTTATCAGTCTTTCAGACAGACTGTGTTATTAGCGATCACATTCACCTTTGGCAACCGCCACCGCGTAATCACGGTTCAGGCGGGCAATAAATGAAGCACTGACTCTCTTCGGGCAAACCGATTCGCAAGCATACGTATTGGTGCAGTTGCCGAATCCTTCTTTGTCCATCTGAGAGATCATCTTCCACACACGTTTGTCACGTTCGGGCTGACCTTGAGGCAACAGTCCCAGGTGACCCACCTTGGCGGAGACGAACAGCATCGCGGAAGCATTCTTACAGGCCGCCACACACGCGCCGCAGCCGATGCAGGCCGCCGCGTCCATGGCCTCGTCCGAAGCCTTCTTGGAAATCGGCAAAGCGTTCGCGGCCGGAGCGTTACCTGTGCTGACCGAGATATAACCGCCAGCCTGGATAATACGATCCAAAGCGGAACGGTTCGTGATCAGGTCCTTCAGCACCGGGAACGGACGGGCGCGCCAGGGCTCGATAGCAATGGTGTCACCGTCTTTGAAGTGGCGCATGTGGAGCTGGCAGACCGTGGTTCCGCGCTGCGGACCATGCGGCACGCCGTTGACTACCATGGAGCAGGTACCACAGATACCTTCACGGCAATCCGAGTCAAAAGCAATGGGATCCTGGCCCTTCTGGATCAGGTCTTCATTGACGACATCCAGCATTTCGAGGAAGGACATATCCGGCGAGACTTTTTTCGCCTGGTAAGTCTCCATTTTACCATTGGAGGCTTGATCCTTCTGTCTCCAAACCTTTAAGGTCAAATTCATATCTTTGCTCATTATTTATAGCTCCTTTGGCTCATAGTTACCACTTCGTATTTCAGAGGTTCCACATTGCGGACCGGTTCCTTGCCTTCGCCGGTGTATTCCCACACGGCCACATGGGCAAAGTTCTCGTCATCGCGTTTGGCCTCATTATCTTCCGTCTGATATTCCACGCGGAAGTGACCGCCGCAGGATTCTCTGCGTTCCAAAGCGTCCTTACAGAGCAGCTCGGCAAATTCCATATAATCGGAAATGCGGTTGGCCAGCTCCAGGGTCTGGTTCAGTTCATTCTCAGCTCCAACGACTTTGAGGTTCTTCCAGAACTCATCGCGGATGACCGCGATCTTCTTCAGAGCCGTCTTCAGGCTTTCCTCGCTGCGGGCCATACCGCAGTTGTCCCAAAGCAGTTTACCCAGCTCACGGTGGAAGGAGGTCGGAGTACGGCTGCCGTTGATGGAGAGCAGCTTCTTGATACGATCGGATGCCGTCTTCTCAGCTTCCTTGAATTCTTCGGAGTCAGTGCTCGGAACGAACTTCTTGGAGGAGCCGAAGTAATTGGCGATCGTGTAAGGCAGCACAAAGTAACCATCGGACAAGCCCTGCATCAACGCGCTCGCGCCCAAGCGGTTCGCACCGTGATCAGAGAAGTTGGCCTCACCCAGTACGAAGAGACCGGGGATCGTGCTCATCAAATTATAATCTACCCACAAACCGCCCATCGTATAGTGGACAGCCGGGAAGATGCGCATCGGGGCTTCATAAGCGTCTTCACCCGTGATGCGTTCATACATTTCAAAGAGGTTGCCGTAGCGTTCTTCGATAGCTTTGCGGCCCAGACGGCCGATCGCCTCGGAGAAGTCCAGATACACACCCAGACCGGTCGGGCCTACGCCGCGTCCGGCATCGCACACCAGCTTGGCCGCGCGTGAAGTCACATCGCGGGGCGCCAGGTTGCCGAATGAGGGATAACGGGTCTCCAGATAGTAATCACGATCCTCTTCAGGGATCTGTGCCGGCGGACGTTTGTCACCCTTGTTCTTGGGCACCCACACACGGCCGTCATTACGCAGAGACTCGGACATCAGAGTCAGTTTGCTCTGGTGATCACCGCTGACCGGGATACAGGTCGGGTGGATCTGCGTATAGCAGGGATTGGCAAATCCCGCGCCGCGTTTGTAGGAACGCCAGGCGGCCATACAGTTACATCCGCGGGCATTCGTGCTCAGGAAGAACGTATTGCCGTAACCGCCGGTAGCCAGCACCACCGCGTCGGCCGCGTAGGAGCTGATCTTGCCGGTAACCATATCGCGCACCACGATGCCCTTGGCTTCGCCCTTGACGACAACCAGGTCGAGCATCTCTGTGCGGCTGAAAATCTTGACTTTACCAGCGGCCACCTGACGGCTCAAAGCCTGATAGGCACCCAGCAGCAGCTGCTGACCGGTCTGGCCTCTGGCATAGAAGGTACGGGAGACCTGCGCGCCGCCGAAAGAGCGGTTCGTCAGCAGTCCGCCGTATTCACGGGCAAACGGAACACCCTGCGCCACACATTGGTCAATAATGCAGTTACTGACCTCGGCCAGACGATAAACATTGGCCTCACGAGCGCGGAAGTCACCGCCCTTGATCGTGTCATAAAACAGACGATAAACACTATCACCGTCACTGGGATAGTTCTTAGCGGCATTGATACCGCCCTGAGCCGCGATACTGTGGGCACGGCGCGCGCTGTCCTGATAACAGAAGCACGTTACATTATAGCCCAGCTCGCCCAGGGATGCCGCGGCGGAAGCTCCGGCCAAACCGGTTCCCACCACGATCACGCTAAATTTACGCTTGTTAGCCGGATTGACCAGCTTGCAGTGTTCCTTATAGTGGCTCCACTTTGTCTCAAGGGGACCCGAAGGGATTTTTGCATCAAGTTTCATTGTAAAATTCTCTCCTCTTTCCTTAGTTATTTAAGAATCCCCAACATGCAAACGAGAGGAATCAAACACATTCCAGCGAACAAGAACAGCACCGCAGCCTTGGTCACTACTTTAATATACAGCGCATAGGTCTTGTTTCTCAGACCCAGGGACTGGAAGATACTCTCCAGACCGTGCCACAGATGCAGGGCCAGGCAGCAGGTAGCTATCAGATAGCAGATACCCGCCACGGGATGACCGATACCTTTGATCACAATGTGATAAACATCAGCCACTTGTTTGTCGCCCAGCATCGCCGTCTGATTCACCACATCCGGACGAGTCAGACCGCAGGTCAGATCCACGATGTGCCAGATCACGAAGAAGAAGATCGCGACACCGCCGCAAACCATCATCTTGGAGGCAAAATCCGTGTACGGCTGCTTGTTGACTACATACTTGACCGGGCGCGCGGCGCGGTTTTCCAGCCACAGGGACAGCGCCACCACGATATGCACCAGCGCGATCGTTCCCAGACCTAAACGATAACCCCACAAAATTGCGAAGTTCGAGTGCAGTAACACCGCGTACTTATTGAGAGCATCGGCCCCCAAGAAGATCTGCAGGTTACCCAATAAATGAACAAACACGAAAGCCGACATCGCCGCTCCCGTGAGTGCCATGATATACTTCCTGCCCACAGAGGAGAGGAAAATAGCTTTTATGAGATTCATGCTCTTTTCTTGTAATGACTTCAAGGCGGACCGTTAGATGCTTCTGCCGGGAAAACAATCCTTCCGAAAAAGATTTTCTCTTTTTCTTCCAAACTTATCCTTCTGCCGCTGAGGCAAAAAGAGCTTCCGACAGAACCTTCGCCAGCCCTCTTATTCTACATAGATATCATCCGGCGCGAATACGCCGGACACCCACCAGTCAACCATATCCGGCCCCGAAAAACAATCAAAATCTTCATACTGAGACTCCAATATATGCTAAAACACGCCAAAATCTGCCAAATCCGCGCCCATTCGGAAAACCCCGTCACCTTCATAAACATTGTAATATATTGTTTTTCTACTAGTTAGAATGATTCCACGTTTTTCTCCGGCCTCTTCAAAATGTTTTGCAAGTTTTATCGTTGATTTTCTGGAAAAAATATCGTACAAGAGTACCGTGTGCATCCCAT
>JAFZAR010000282.1 GCA_017557085.1 Verrucomicrobiota bacterium
CGGACTGCCGGGAGAAGACCTAAAAAGCTTTGCGCATGGGTTCGACACCCTGCTCGGCTGGCAACCCCAGGAAATCCAGATGGGCATTCTCAAGCGGCTTCGCGGTGCGAGGATTGCCCGTCACACTCAGGAATGGGGCATGGTTTATTCCCCACGGACTCCTTACGAGATTCTGAAAACAAACCACATTTCCTATCCCGAAATGTGCGACATGAAACGGTTTGCGCGTTTCTGGGATTTGATTGCCAACAGCGGTCGCTTTGTCCAAAGCGCTCCCCTGATCTGGCAAGGACAGCCCTCTGCGTTCCATGCTTTTATGGAATGCACACGGTACCTGTTCACACAGCTTCACCAGCAAAGCGAGATCGCCCTGCCTCGACTGGCCCGGCTGCTGGAAGAATTCCTGACCGATATCCGCCGTCTGGATCCGGAACAAGTCCACCAAACGATCGAATCCGACCTCACCCACTCCCGTTCCAAAAACAGCCACACCCATCCGACCCACGCCATCCGCCAGGAACGCCGCCAGGAATAGCCCTCCCAACAAAAGGATAAGAGTCATGGCGGGATTCCGTCATAAATGCTTGACCTGACGGGAGAGTGAATCCAAACTTTGGGCAGTAGTTCCAGCGCGGACTGGTTGTCCGGCTGGCTTTTGCGAGATATTACTATGAAGATCAGAAAAGCTGTTATCCCTGCCGCCGGTTTCGGGACCCGTTTCCTGCCCGCGTCCAAAGCTCAACCCAAAGAAATGCTCCCCATCGTGGATACGCCCACCATCCAGTATGTGATGGAAGAGGTGGAAAGAGCCGGCATTTCGGACGTGCTGATGATCATCGGCAAGGGCAAACGCGCTATCGAGGAACACTTTGACCGCAATTTTGAGCTGGAAGCCGAGCTGGCTGAGAAGAACCGTGTCGAGGAACTGAATCAGATCCGCCGCATCTCCGAGATGTGCAACATCTTTTTCGTTTACCAGAAGGAGCTGAACGGCTTAGGCGACGCTGTCCGTTATGCCCGGAGCCATGTGGGAGATGAACCCTTTGTTGTCCTGCTGGGTGATACCATCATTGACACGAACAGCGGCAACAGCATCACCGCGGAGATGATCCGCGTCTATGAACAGTATCAGGCACCGGTCGTCCTGCTGGAAGAAGTGGATCCCAAGAAGGTCAGCCGCTACGGTATTGTTGGCGGCAAGATGCTGGGAAACAATATCTTTGAGATAGATCGTCTGGTGGAAAAGCCCTCTGTAGAGGAAGCCCCCAGCAATCTGGCCGTGGCCGGACGCTACATTCTGACCCCGGATATTTTTGAGTGCATTGACCAAACACCTCGCGGCAAGAATGATGAAATCCAGCTGACCGACGCGATGCAGCTGCTGCTCAAACGCAGACGTTTCTACGGACTGAAACTGGACGGTGTACGCCACGATATCGGCAACAAACTGGACTTTATCAAAACCAATATCCTCTACGCGCTGAAGAGGAAAGATATGGGAGAAGATGTCCGCCGGTTCATTCTGGACACAGCGGAGCGGCTGAAATAATAAAATTCATCTAACTTTATTTTTAAAAGCGCTTGCAAAAAAGTTAGGGATGACTTATATTATGCGCAGCTGCTAAACGCAGTGGTTATGTCGGAGCATTTCGATGACAACAAACTGAGCGCCAGCCTGGAGGATTACCTTGAGGCGGTACTTGCCGTTATCATTGAAAAAAAGGCAGTTAGAGCCAAAGACATTGCCGACCGTCTCAGTGTCAGCCGTTCCTCGGTAACCGGGGCGCTCCAAGCCCTGGCAGCCAAAGGCTATATCCACTATGCTCCCTACGATGTCATTTCTCTGACCGATGAAGGCGAGAAAGTGGCCGGGGCGATCCTGAGCAAGCACAATGCCCTGACCAAGTTCTTCGCGGAGATGCTGTTGATCGAACCCGAACTGGCGGAGGAAACCGCCTGCAAGATGGAACACTCCATGCCGGAAGAAGTCATTGAGCGCCTGACCTGCCTCTATTCATTCGTGATGGATTCCCAGAAAGATACCAAAGAATGGAGCACAAAGTTTAGCAATTACTGCAAAAAGCAAAAGAAAGCCTAACGGGCTTAATCTGAATCGAATCAATATGAAAATGCCAACTGTAAATGAAGATGTGAACGTCAATCGCAGCGATTCCGTTAGTTCTTCTGTCAAGTATCGTGCACACAGCACATTACAGAACGCTTCCGTTGGTCAGCGTGTCCAGGTCCAACAGATCATTTCGACTCCTGTTTTTGAAGCTCGGCTTCAATCCATGGGGTTTGTTCCCGGAGTTCCCATCAACGTTGTTTCCAAACATCGCAAATCCATGATTGTTGAAGTTCTCCGCAGCCGTCTTTCACTCAGCGCTGAAGCTGCCAGTGCTATCACCGTAAGAGTTTCCTGATTTTTTCCCATTTTCACCCCATTCAAGGAATGAGTTTGCTCTAAAAGTTAGGTTAAACAAAGTTTTTTAGTTAAAACATAAAAATTATGTCGAACACAATCGGTTCAAAAATCAAGATCGCGTTGGCGGGCAACCCCAACGCCGGCAAAACAACGATTTTCAACAAACTGGTCGGTGCTCACCAGCATGTCGGCAACTATCCCGGCGTGACCGTGGAAAAAGTTCAAGGCACCTGTCACCACGGTTCTCTGGAGATGCTGTTCACGGATCTGCCCGGTACCTACAGTCTGAACGCGACTTCGCCGGAAGAAGCCGTCTCCCGCGATTTCATCTACCATGAAACGCCCGATATAATCGTGGATGTTGTGGACGCTTCCAACCTGGAACGCAATCTCTACCTGACCTATCAGCTGCTGGAGACCGGCATTCCCGTCGTCATTGTGCTGAACCTGAGCGATAAAGCCCAGGAACAAGGCATTACGATAGACGATGCCCAGCTTTCCAAAGCACTCAACAACTCACCCGTCATCCGCACGGTGGGCAATAAGGGCATCGGTCTGGATAAGATCCTGGATGCCATCGCCAAGATGGACATCACCCCGAAAGAAACAGGCTTCCGTCTGGACTACGGCCCGGAGTATGAACAGGAGATGACCAAGATATCCAGTCAGCTTCAAACCTCAAAAGCTGTCAAAGCAAACTCCCGCGTCTCCGAACGCTGGCTTCTGGTCAGCCTGCTGGAACGCGATCCCCTGTCATCCAAATGGATCCCGGATCCCAAGGCTCAGGAACTCGCCGCCAGCTTCGCTCATCAGAAAGAAGCGCAGACCGGCAAGAGCGTCAGCACGATTTTCTCAGAGATCCGTTATCAAAACATTCTGGAACTCTGCAAAAACATAGTCAAAACGACCAAGACCAACGCCAGCACCCGCGCCAGCAAGATAGACGCAGTCCTGCTGCACCGTTTCTGGGGACTTCCCATTTTTCTGGTACTCATGTATATCCTTTTCCAGGTCACCTTTACACTGGGCGATCCGCTCATGGGCTGGATCGAAGATGGTTTCGACTGGCTCAAGGACTTTGTCGCGACACTTTGGCCGGAAGGCTCCGAAAGTTTCCTGAAGAGCCTGATCGTGGACGGCATCATCGGCGGTGTGGGCGGTGTCATCGTCTTTCTGCCCAATATCGTTCTGCTGTTCACCGGTATCGCTATCCTGGAAGACAGCGGCTACATGGCCCGCGCGGCGTGTCTGCTGGATAACGCCATGAGTAAATTTGGCTTACGCGGCAAATCGTTCATCCCCCTGCTGGTAGGCTTTGGCTGCAACGTTCCGGGTGTCATAGCCACACGTATCATCCCGAACCGGGCGGACCGCTTCCTGACGATCCTGATCCTGCCGCTGTTCAGCTGCGGCGCACGTCTGCCCATCTACGCGCTGATCATTCCGGCCTTTTTCCCGGAACAATGGAGAGGCTTTGTACTCTTCATGATGTATTTCACAGGTGTATTCATCGCGGCAATCGCGGCCAAAATCCTCAGTGTGACGGTGTTCAAAGGCCAAAGTGAACCTTTTGTCATAGAACTGCCCGATTATCAAATGCCCACTCTGCTGGGGCTTTGGATCATCATCTGGCGCCGTTCCTGGCTGTACCTCAAGAAAGTCGGTACTATCATCCTGGGTGTGTCCATCATCCTGTGGGCCATGGCAGTCTGGCCGGGAGTTTCCGAAGAGACTCAGGCACAATATGACGCGAAGACAGAGGCTCTGGCAGCCGCCGCGGAAGCCGAGGGCATAGACGAGGAAGTCACGGCTAAAGCCGAGGAATACGCTGAAAAGATGGAAGCGCTGGAAGGCGAAGAGGATATGGATGAAGAAGCCTTGGCCAAAGCGAAGGAAGAGCTGGACAATGAATACTTCAGCATCCCGCATGTCCGCGCCGCTGTGGAAATGAAAGAGGCTCAAACGGAACTGGACAACGAACTGGCTTCCGCCACTCTGGAAAGCGCTTTGATGGGACGTATCGGTAAATTCCTGGAACCGATATTCCGTCCCTGCGGATTTGACTGGAAAATGGATTGCGCCATCATAGCCGGACTGGCCGCCAAGGAGGTCGTCGTCAGCCAGATGGGTATCATCTACAGTCTGGGTGAAGTGGATGAGGAAAGTGATTCCCTGCGTGAAAAACTGCAGGAGAACTATACACCGCTTCAAGGCTTGTGTCTGATGCTCTTCTGTCTGCTCAGCGCTCCGTGTTTTGCCTGCATCGCCACGGTGAAACAGGAAATGGGCGGATGGAAATGGGCTATCTATCAAACCATTGGATTGACTGTTCTGGCATGGAGTGTCTCAACACTGGTCAATCAGGTCGGACAGGTCATCCTACAGTCGAAGAACCCGACAGAACTCCTGATCGTGATCGGGATCATCGCTCTGGCCTTGTTCTGGGCTATCTTCCGGATCGCGGATAAGCTGCAAGGCAAAGGCGGATGCGGATGTGCCAGCTGCGGCGGATGCTGCGGATGCTCCGGTCGTAAAAAAGATTAGACGTTTTCAGAAAAAGCCATAAACGCAAAAAGACGAGGTTTGCATACCTCGTCTTTTGTATTATTTTGTCAACGGTCTGGATAGCGAAAACCCTTATTCCTTGATTCCGAAAAGCTGAAATGTCATCTCATTTTATATCATTGAACGATCAGTTCCCACCATGCATTATAATTCCACAATAAACAAGAGGGTATAGCTACAGCAAGAAATGTCAGGATCATTCCATATATAAGAAATCTTTCAACCTCTGCCTTTGTTATCTTTTTAGAAAAATCTAAATAATCAATATCATCATCTCTTTCATTTATTATTATCTTTACCTTTTTGTAAATACATAACATCGCATTAGATATGAAGCCCGCAAAAGCACATAATAAAGTATGATATGAAATGGTTACAATAACAATAAACAAGAAAAGAGAAATATAATCAGGAAACTCAAAAGGAATGCCGAGGAAAAAATTAAGGAAAAGAAATTCAGGCATATCACTACCTCTCCTAATACCCAAAACAAATTTTAATGGAAAAGTATTAAAGAAGTTAATACCTGTAAATGGCACTATTACTCCAAAAGCAGCACCAAAAAGCCCACCATTCTTCAGGAAGGTACGCAACAACCATCCTTTATTAAATCGAAAATATAATGGATTTATTTCTTTCATAAATCACATCCTCTCTGTTCAGGATTCGCTTCCGCCGGTGTTCAGCTTGACGGGAGGAGGCAAGGCTGTATTCGTTTCCCCTACAGGACGCGTCAGCAGACGAACGCTGGGCGGTACGATGGACATCAGCGTCAGTTCCGGGGGGAGCTTGCACTGGATCAACTTGACGATTTCCACCATGTTCGTGTTTTCCGTCAGGTTCGCTTTCATGACCTCGTTATTGCCCACACTCACATAAAGCGTGATGGATTCCGGA
>JAFZAR010000283.1 GCA_017557085.1 Verrucomicrobiota bacterium
ATCCCAGAAGCGGGCGAACCGCTTCATGTCGCACATTTCTGCATAAGAGATGTGGTCTGTTTTCAGAATCTCGTAAGGCGTTCTGGGAGAATAAACCATGCCCCATTCCTGAGTGTGACGGGCAATCCTCGCGCCGCGAAGCCGCTTGAGAATACCCAGCTGGATTTCCTGGGGTTGCCAGCCGAGCAGGGTGTCGAACCCATGCGCAAAGCTTTTTAGGTCTTCTCCCGGCAGTCCGGCAATCAGATCGGTGTGCAGATGGACTCCGGTATTTTCTCTCAGCCAGCGGATGGAACGTGCCGTTTCTTCGAGTTTGAGAGTGCGGCTGATGCGGCGTGCGACTTCCGGGTTCAAGGTCTGGATGCCCATTTCCAGCTGGATGGCACCCGGCGGAAAGGGGATCAGCCATTCTTTCAATTCTTCCGGCAGAAGGTGCGGAACCATCTCGAAGTGGAGAAACAGTCCCGGGCGCATCCGTTCGTGGAAGAATCGGAGCAGCTTGACTGCGTAGGGGATATTGACATTGAAAGTGCGGTCAGTGAATTTGAATTGTGTGACACCGCGTTCCAGCAGTTCTTCCAAAGCGGCGAAGAGCTTTTCCTGATCGAAATAGCGTACCTGTTTATCGAGCGAGGAGAGACAGAACTCACAGCCGAACGGACAACCGCGCGAGGTCTCGATGTACAGAACACGGTTGCGGATGTCTTCTTCTCGATAAAGGGAATAAGGAAGTTCCAGACGGCTGAGATCGGGCAGTTCCTGGGGAATGATCTTTTGAGACGGTTTTCGGCCGTCAAGAAGCTGTTCACAAAGTTTGCGGTATGTGATCTCGCCCTCACCGCATATAACATAATCGGCCAGATCCGCGACCGGCGGCAGATCGTCGGGGAAACTGACTTCCGGACCGCCCAGCAACAGGATGATCTCCGGGGCGACCGCGCGGATGAGCTGGACAACTTCGGTGACGATCTCGACATTCCAGACGTACACCCCAAAGGAGAGGATACGGGGAGCCCGGCTGATGATCTGTTCGGCGATCTCGGAGGCCCGGCGGCGAATGTCGAATTCGACCAGATCCGAGCGATCCTTCAGGGAGCCAAGATTTGCCTGAATACATCTTTGTCCTAAAGCGGAGTGGATGTATTTGGCATTGATGGCGGCCAGCAGGATATCAATCACGAGAGGAGAAATGACGAGAACGGCTGCCCGCGGAGCGCGGTGAGCGTCGTCCCTGAGAACCGTTTTGAGGCCCGCGTCGTGATCTTCCGCCCATACCGAAGCGTTTTCCGCCGGGTTTGGATAAACCCCGTCTCGCGCCGAAACCTTGTCTTCGTGCGGACGAGCCGGAGGGTTCGGGCATCGGTTCCCAGAGCTTCAGACTGTACTGACGCAGCATTTTCAGAGCAACGCGGAAATCTTTGGGCAGGGGGGATTCGATCACAATGGTCTCGCCGGTGACCGGGTGAGGAAATTCCACACGGGAGCAATGCAGAGCGGCACGCCCCATCAGCGGATATTCCTCATGCTTTTTGCTCTGACGGTAGTTCTTTTTCAGAGAGGAAAGGAAAAGCGGACGACCGAAGTAAAGACTGTCGCAGACGGCGGGACACTTGATATAGTGCAGATGCGCCCGGATTTGGAGGAATCGTTCCGTAATGGGATGGCATTCCATGTAGGAATAGCCGTTGAAACTTTCTAGCAGCTTGAACCGGGTGATGCTGCGTTTGCCGCGTTTGACATCCACCTTGAAAGTACCGGGATAGCGGACAGAAGGAATCAGACCGGCATTGACGGTAAATTCTTTCTCACGAGGAGAGCCGTGAACCAGAGCGTGATAGGTACGGAAGTCGATCTCGCTGCCCAGATAGTTGGACATGAAATCCTGAGCGGTCTTGTTCTTGGTAAAGAGCAGGATCCCGCTTGAATCGCCGTCCAGCGGATAAACGCAGTTTAAACAGGTCAATCCCTCCCTGGCTTTGACCCAGGCGGCGCCGCGCTCGATATCGCGGTTGAAAAGATCCTGGATGTTAGGAGCTTCAACCAGTGAGTAATTTTGAACTGCCAGCAGATCCGCGGGTTTCTCTATTGCGAGTAAATCCCCGTCCTCAAACAGAACGGGGATTTCCCAATAATGAGCGATCTTCTCGCTCTCGCAATTTTCCTGCGTTGTTGCCGGCGACGATAATTTGATGATGTCGCCCATTCTTAAATCTTATTTAGCAGCTGCCGGAGCGTTTGTGGCTGCCGGGGCAGCAGGTGTGCTGGGTGCCGCCGGAGCAGCGTTCGTTGTCGCGGCAGCGGCTTTGGCAGCAGCTTCTTCAGCGGCGGCCTTGGCTTCACGCTCGGCCTTCTCTTGTTCCGCTCTGGCCGCGGCATCAATGTCTGTCTTGGTCTTGACATCAGCTTTGGCGTATTCCACGGAGAACCACTCCTGGAACGCGGTGCTGAGATTTTCGTAAAGACCATCCTTAAGGTAATCCTTCAAGGCTGCGTCGATTGTTGCCTGATCGGCCGCTTTGCGTTCCTTGACATAAGCGATGCAGGAAGCATCGGCACCGGGGATCATATTGCTGACATCACCGGCATTCAGCTGTGAAATACTGTTCTTCAGAGACATCCAGGCCACCGGCAGTTCCGCGTCCACGCTGGTCGCGCTGGCGGTGAATTCCGGCAGAGCGATGTGCTGTACTTTGGCTTCGTCGCAGATTGCGTCGAAAGCTTTGCCGCCGGCCAGAGAATTGGTCAATGTGCGGGCAAAGTTGCGGGCCGCTGTACGAGCCGCCGTGCTGGATTCCTGTTTCTTATAATCTTCCAGAACTTTTTCAGCCACATCCGCGTATTCCGGATTCTTGCCGGCGATCTTCTCGGCAAAGCAGAACACATAGACGTTCGTGGTGCCCATCACCGGAGTGGTGATCGCGTTGGTCTTGGAAAGCTGGAAAGCGGATTGTGAGAAATTATAGGGCAGATCGAGACCTTCGATGCTTTCGTTGCGGGCGAAGGGCTCCGTATCAGTCACGGTCAGGTTAGCGGCCTTGGCGGCAGCCAGATAATCTTCTTCGTCCAGTTTTTCCGCTTCAAAGCAAGGATTTACAAAGTCACGGGCGGCATTGCGTGCGGCCTGGAGAGAGGTGCTCTTTTTGACTTCGTCGCAAATCTTGACTTTGGCATCCGCCTCAGAAAGAACATTGCCGTCGTCATCTTTAAAGCTGTCGGCATCACTCTCTTTGTACACTTTGTCAGCGAACTCGTCGAGGGTCATCTTTTGCTTGGCCTCAAAACGTTTGATGCCTTCATCCACATAGTTGGCGCTGTCGAACTTGACATAGTGCAGCTTGACCTTGTCCGGGATGCGGTAGGAGGCCATGCGGTTGGTGTAGAAGCGAGTCAGATTGGTTTCGTTGACGTTCACGCCTTCCAGATAGTTGGTCGTTGGGAACACAGCCAGCTCGGCCACAATGGTTTCCTTGTCATCGGCCAGACTGGCTTTCGCGGAGCGGGGAGAGACCATGGCACCGGGCAGACCGAAGGAGGCCATCAACTGTTTGATGGCGATCTCGCTGCGGGCATAGTCTTCCAGCATATAGCGGCTGATGCCGGCTTTCGCTAAGTTCGTGAGAGCGCGGTCATAAACGGCCGGAGAATAATTGCCGTCTTTGTCCTTGAAATAGGGAAGGCTTTGCAGCCAGACCGCGGCGGCCTGAGGCGTAGCGGTGATGCCCTGTTTCGCGGCTCTGTCTTTGAGGAAAAGTCTCTGTTTGGCTTGAGCTTCCGCATTCCATCCATGACCATCCTGCGGCCACTGGCCGTTATTCAGGAAATAGAAGATGGAGGCTTCGGTGTAAGCCTGATGGAACTGCCCCTGCGAGACAGGTTTGCCGTCCATATAGGCGACAATGGCAGTATCACCCTCAGAACGTTTCAGGTTCACGTCAGGTGAAAAGAAAATCACAAAGGAGATGATCACTACAATGATAAGGATCCCCCACAACCAAGTTTTGTTACGTCTTAATGCAGCAAACATAAGCGCTCTATTGGTAACTCAGACCAGCCCTCAGGTCAATAAAAAAGTGAGACTTGCCGGAGTTATTTGCAAAATAATCCACAAAAAATCAGCTATGGATTTTTTACTCTTATTGAATATTCGTTTTTTCTGTTATTTTACTAAAAACTGATCGGTTTCAATGCTTTAACGGGTGTATCATAAGGTTTCTTCTCTCCCAGCATAATGTCATATACATTGCTGTGAGCCTCTATAACTCCCTCGATCATATCGGTATATGGAGTGTGTGCAGTATCCACCAGGCCGATTTGATAATTCTCGCCGTCAAAACGTCCCAGATAGGATTGATCATTCAGAATAAAGTAGTGCGTACCAAGCAGATTAGGATTTGCTGCGCCGCGTTCCACATAGCGGCGGTAAGCCAGACCGCGTTCTTTCTGGGTCGCGACGGCTTTCAGACCTGTGGAGGACATGCCTCTGTCCAGTGCGCCAAAGTGGAACTCACCGATCATGGTCGGCTTGTTGCAGCGTTTGGCGATTTCATCCACGCTCTCCAGCGAAGGCAGAAATTCATAGCTGTTGATGCTGAACACATCGAAATTCTCACCGGCTTTGTAGAGCAGATCAGAAGAGATCCAGGCATAGCGCATCCCCAGGTTGAGGTGATTGGGATCGACTTTGCGCAGTTCCGCGGCCGGGATGCTGACATAGGTGGAAACCATCTGTCCGGAGAAATCCCACAGATCCTGATTGGCTTTTTTAGAGCGATCCTGCATTCGGCGAAAGTTTTTCTCGATCAGCTCATTGAATGATTTCA
>JAFZAR010000284.1 GCA_017557085.1 Verrucomicrobiota bacterium
CTTGATACGGTAGGACATGGCACTCATATTGCCGGTATTCTGGGAGCGACCGGGAATAATGATAAAGGTGTTGCCGGCATTACCTGGAACACACAGATCATGGCATGCAAGTTCATGACTAAGACAACGGGTTCTATCAGCGGTGCCGTAGAAGGTATGGTTTACGCTCGTAAAAACGGAGCAACCATCCTCAACCTCAGTTGGACCATTTCTGAAAATATAAAAATTTTACAAGATGAATTGAAAACCTTGCAATCCAGAGGGATGCTTGTTGTTTGCGCAGCCGGAAACCATAGCAGTGATCTATCCAAGAAACCTCAATATCCCGCTTGCTACTCCACGACATATCAAAACATCATCTGTGTAGGGAATTCAACATCCACTGACACGAAAGCAAACAATTCCGATTATAGTTCCACTTATGTTCACCTTTTCGCACCCGGAACCGGCATTTATTCCACATACGTAGGAAGTAACAGTAAATATACTTCACTGAATGGAACTTCTATGGCCACACCTATGGTCACAGCGGCTATAGCACTTTATATGCAGATCCATCCAACTGAAAACTGGAAGGATATAAAAAACAAACTGCTCAATTCTGTCGAAAAGAAAGACTCCCTCGCTAATTACTGCAGCACAGGCGGACGACTGGATGTCGGCAAGTTCATCACCGGAAAAACAACACCTGCGATCACCTGGAATGAACCAACTCCTATTGCTTACGGCACACCGCTTTCCTCTACACAGCTGAAAGCCACTTCAAAGATCAACGGCAGTTTCACCTACACTCCCGCAGCCGGAACGGTGCTGGATGTCGGTAAACATATCATCACAGCCAATTTTACTCCTTCTGACACAAGTTCTTATTCTCCTAATGAATTTGGAGTCACCATGCAGATCAACAAAGCCCATGCTACTCTTACATGGAATGACCTATCACCTATCACCTACGGGACTCCTCTTTCATCCGAACAGCTTAATGCAACCGCTAATGTATCAGGCACTTTTGTTTATTCTCCTGAAGCTGGCACCATCTTACCGATTGGAACAAACTCGCTTGCACTGAAATTTATCCCGACAGATGCCACTCGTTATTTCTCAGAGAATCTCACCAATTCCATCGTTGTCATTGAACCGCCGGTTCCCTCTTCCCCTACATTAGTAATTGATTCTAAATCAAAAACAAGTATCACTTTCTCATGGCAACAGGAACCGTCAGGAGGCTATTATGTTTATCAACTTCAGCAAGCCTCTTTCGCGGAAGGTCCCTGGACCGCAATAGAATCTGCAACATCCCCTTATACGATCACTATTGGTCCTGATAATTCATTCTTCCGTCTGGTCATCATTCCAAAAGGAAGTGAATAAATAACAGGGAAAAGCGTCTAATTTAGCGGGTAACAGCGGTGGAAACCATGTTCTCAAACTTCGCTCGAAGTTCACTGGATCAATGAAATGATCCTCTTCGCTGAGAGTTAAGTGAAAAATTTTAAAGCCGCTCTATTGCCAACAACAGGGAAAGTTGGTAGGATAAGCGGGATATTATTGTAGTAATTACAAGAGTATATGAAGATGCAAAAGGTTAGAATGTTGAGTGTCGCGGCTCTGTTTGCCGCCCTGTCTTTTACAGTGAATACAAGCGCAGCGGATTTGGAAGCCCTTCCTCTGCAGCTGCCCAAGCCCTCTGAGCAGGGTACCCCCAGTGATATTGAACTGAGTGAGTATGTGGAAAAACCTACGGGTAAACCTCGTCCGGCTTTCATGGCTCCTAAAGGTGTCAAGAATATCGCGCTCGGCAAAAAGGTCACAAGCAGTGATGATTCTCCGCTGGCCGGTACATTCGATTTAGTCACAGACGGCAACAAAGAAGCGACTGATGAATTTCTCGAACTGCACCGCAAACCGCAATGGATCCAACTGGATCTGGAGAAATCCTATCCCCTTGCAGCCATCGTTGTTTGGCATAGCTTTGCCACACCGCAGGTCTATCGCGATATCGTTGTGATGGGATCTGACGATCCGGAATTCAAAGAAGGTGTGACCATGTTCTATAACAATGACTATGACAACAACTTGAAATTCGGCGCAGGCAAAGATCTGGAATACTTTGAAACACACGAAGGCCGTCTGATCGACTGCAAAGGCAAGAAAGTTCGTTATATTCGTATGTATAGCAACGGCAGTACGTTCAGCAAACTGAACCGTTACACCGAAGTTGAAGTTTGGGCAACAGAAGAATAATTTAAACAAGTCCGGAGCAGAGAAAAACTTTGCTCCGGCATTATTTAAGATGAATAAAATTACCTCTTTATTAACGATCGCCGCGACCGCGGCACTGTTTTCAGCTCCTTTCACCGGTACGGCTGAGGATATGGAAAGACTTGATCTCAAGCTCCCCATCCCTGCTTTCATGGGCACTCCCACTGATGTACCGGATGATGAACATCTGGAAAAACCCTCTGAGAATCCTCGTCCGGCCTTCATGGTTCCCAAAGGCTGCAAAAATCTGGCTTTGAAAAAGAAAGTCACCGGCAGCGTTGAAGAACCCAACAGCGGCAGCTATGATCTGGTCACTGACGGCAATAAGGAATTCAGCGATGATACTTTCCTTGAATTGCCCCGCAGAACTCAATGGATCCAGATCGATTTGGAAAAAGCCAGCAAGCTGTATGCTATCGTTGTTTGGCACGCCCACAACACACCGCACATCTATCGTGATGTGATTGTGCAGGTCTCCAATGATCCAGAGTTCAAAGACGGAGTTACCACTGTTTATAACAACGACTATGACAATAGTTCCAAGCTGGGTGAAGGTAAGGATCTGGAATACTACGAGAGCTATGAAGGTCGTCTGATCGACACCAAAGGTGTAGAAGCTCGTTATATCCGCTTGTACAGCCGCGGCAGCAGCTATAGTGGTATGAACCGCTATATCGAAGTCGAAGCTTGGGGTAAATAACAACCTTTAGGAGAGACAAGTTGTGAGCCGTCTTTGGCAAACTTGTCTGATTCTGATCATTTTGGTCGCTGTGGCAGTGCCTCTTCGTTGGGCAAATTTGGCACAGCGACCTTTTCACGCAGATGAATCGGTTCAGGCAATGAAGTTCCGGACCTACTGGAAAACGGGTGACTATAAATACAACCCCAATGAGTTCCACGGTCCATCTTTTAATTACGTCAGTATCCCTATCCAATGGTTCTCCAAACAAGACATTGATACTGAAAATGAAGCCGTGCTTCGGAGTGTTCCGGCGGTCTTCAGTCTGATTTCGATTTGTTTGCTTTTTCTGTTTCGGAACGCTCTGGGACGTTCCGGGACTCTGTTATCCGGTATTCTGCTGGTCGTAAGTCCTTCGCTTCTTTTCTACAGCCGGTATTATATCCACGAAACAGAATTATTTACCTTTTCACTTTTATTTTTAGGCTCCCTTTGGTGCTACTCACAAACCAGGAAACGTCGATGGATCCTTACCTCCGGCATTGCTCTGGGTTTAATGTATGCCACAAAAGAGACTTTTGTTTTCAATGTGGCGGCTGCCGTGGGCGGATTGTTCATTCTGCTGGGATTGGAAAAATTCAAAGGGGCTCCTGTTCTTTTTTTGAAGAAGATCCCTCTGACTCATTGGCTGCTAGCTTTATTTGGATTGATCGTAACAGGGCTTTTATTCTTTACTTCTTTTTTCACCAACTGGGCCGGGCCTGTTGATTCTCTTCGCACCTATATGCCTTGGCTCAACCGTGCCGGAGGTCAATCGCCGCATATATGGCCATGGTACTATTACCTGCAAAGATTTTTCTGGTTCAGCAAAGACAGTGGTCCTCATTTCACAGAATTGTTTATCCTGCTGCCGGCTGTATTAGGGATCTGGGCCGGATTCAAAGATCACTTCTCCCCTGCTGTTCGACGATTCTCCATTTTTTTAGCCAGTTATACTCTGCTGCTGGGCATCATTTATTGTGTTATTCCTTACAAAACTCCCTGGTGTTTTATTTGCGTGATGCAGGGATTTATCCTTCTGGCTGGCATTGGAACCCGTTACGCACTCACAGCGTGGAAAAACGGTATGGTCAG
Source organism: Verrucomicrobiota bacterium (assembly GCA_017557085.1). GTDB lineage: Bacteria > Verrucomicrobiota > Verrucomicrobiia > Limisphaerales > UBA1412 > UBA1412. Next base: position 4,076 of record JAFZAR010000284.1, read on the forward strand.
GGCATTTGTTTGTTTAGTTCTAATCACGGGCTGTGTTCATCTTTTAGGTCAAGCCAATCAGTTGAACAAGAAATATTACGAAGAATCCAAAAATCCTCATGTTTACGCTCACACTATTTCCGACGTTCGGAATATCGTCCGCACCGTTGAAAAGTTGAGCAGCATCCATCCCGATGGACAGAAGATGCTGATCCAGGTCATTACCAAGAATGGTGACTGCTGGCCTCTTCCATGGTACTTGAGGGAGTTTGATGAAACAACAGGATGGTACAGCGATGTGCCACAGGATCTTCGAGCTCCTGTCCTGATTTTCTCTCCAAATTTCGCGACTCTTATCAAAGAGAAAACGAACAATGCATCTGATGATAAGACTCCCCATTATAAATACGCGGGGTTCTACGGGTTCCGTCCGGGAGTTTTTCTGCAAATTTACGTGGAAGAAAAACTCTGGTCTGAATATGTCGCTAAGGGGCTGGCGGCAGATGATGACGAGGACGAAGAAGAATAATTTTTGATCAGCCTTCATTAATGAATATACAATTAGTTTAATATGCGCCGCTGTTTACTCACAATATTAGCAGGATTTTTCGGTCTTACTTTAGTATTCGGAGAAGAATATGTTGTCGAAGATTTTAATCCTGATTCTCAAAAGACATGGAAATTTTGGAACGGAAATGAATTCCCGGGAGCCGAGGGATTTTTTGAGATACAATCCAAAACCAACACGGAATATTACGGAAAACTGTCCTTTGATTTCTCTAAAGGCGGGGCTTATGTCTCCACTGAACGGCAACTTCATGATGACAGATGGAAAGAATCGGAACCTTTTACAGGAATCACTTTTGATCTTTTCAAACCGGAAGGCGTTCGGGTCAAAATCCGTCTGACAGACAGCAGCAACCAAACTTTCCAAAAAGAAGTTCGCGCAGTCTCTGACCGCTGGAGGAATGTTTACACCTCTTTGGATTTATGGGAGGACTCCTGGGGCGGTAAAAAAGACGGCATCTTTCATGGTCTCCCTACCCGGCTGGCAATCCTGGCGGATAAACAACAAATCAAGCACGGAGAAATCCTGTTTGATAATATTAAGCTGTTATCCAGTTCTCAGAAGAATGAGGTCCTAATGGAGCATTCTTTCAGAAAAGTCGTACCGACTCGCTCCTGGTGGTGCGAAAATGGAGAATGGAAACATGAAACCGGTGAATTGAAGCTGAAGTTTTCTCAAAAGAATCGTTCCGCTTCTTTGAATTTTCCGGCCCGTACTTTGCCGGGTGTTCCTAAAAAAATCATCTTACGCGGCAAGGGTTCCGTAGATGGGCTTCAAGTCACTTTGCATTCTCATACTCATTTCATGACCTTCCTGAAAAGGGACATTTCTCCAACCGTTACGGACAATGGTTTTGAATTTGTCACAGATGCTCCGCCCGGAAACGACTGGAGCTGGGTCGGCGGAGAAAATGACGGCAAGATCCATGGCCCCATGCGTCTGGGAAGAATCAACTTCACAAGTTCCAAAGCAGAGGACATTGATCTGAAAGATTTTGACATTATTCTCGTCACCTCCGCGCCCAATGACTCTATCCTGATGCAATACGCGGAAACCCACTCTGATGATAAAAATATCCATTTTACCTGGAACGGACAAGTCGTCGCACCCAAAGCAATAAAGGGCGATTTGCTCTGCACTCTCAAAAATTGGAATGGAGAAATACTGCAAGAAACTAAACGCTCCATCACCATTTCTGGTAACCTGGATAAAACTTCGGAAACATTTACGTTCCCTGTTCCTCAAAAACTCAACTTTGTGGAGGCTTGTTTTATTTTTTCTGCTCCGGGTTTGAATGAAGATGAGATCTACAGCACCTGGCTGGGAGATTTCCCCCGCAATACAGATTTCACCAAGGATATGGATTCACCCTTCGGCATGGGTGTGTATTTATACCGTCTGCCAATGGATCAAATGGAAACCGTCGCACGTAAGGCTGCTGAAGCCGGAGTGAAATGGACACGTGAGGAATTCAACTGGAGCATGCTGGAACCCCGCAAGGGTGATTACAATTGGGCACACTTTGATCATGTAGTGGATGTCGCGGAAAAATACGGCATCCAGGTCTATGGCATCACAGCCTATTGGAGCGGCTGGACAAAACCCTATACAGAGGAAGGCATCCAGGAATATCTGGAATACCTGAAAACCTGTGTCACCCGATATAAAGGCCGTATCCATCACTGGGAAATCTGGAATGAGCCGAACATTTTCTTCTGGCAGGGTCCCAAAGAAATGTACACCGATCTGCTCAAGCGATGCTATCAGATGATCAAAGAAATAGATCCTGAAATCCAGGTACTGGGACTCTCCACAGCAGGAATCGACTTCGACTTTATCGAAACAAATGTGAAAAAAGAAGCCCCATTCGACATTTTGACGATCCATCCCTATCGCTCCATATTGGTTGAAGATGTCTTTATCGAAGACCTCCAAAAAGCCGATAAACTCGTACAACTGACGAATGGAACTCATCGCCCGATATGGAACACGGAAATGGGCTGGGCAACTCACACAGAGCATCCGATATTGAGGCAGGATTTTGTTCCCCACTCAGAGCGTAAACAAGCTGAGTACCTGGCCAGGACACATCTCACGACGATCGCTTCCGGAGTCAATCCTAAGAATTTCTGGTATAACTTCCGCAATGACGGAGACGATCCCTGGTATTTTGAATTCAATATGGGGATCACTCGCCAGGATTTTTCTCCCAAACCGGCTTACGCTGTTTTCTCAACGATGACATCCATCCTCAAAGGGACTTCTTTCAAAGAACTTGAAACCAGAGAGGATAATACTTACATCGCGACCTTTGAGGGAACCAAAAAACAAGTCAAAGCCGTTTGGAATCCTCAGCAAAAGATAACGCTTTCACCGGAAGACGCGGAATTTGCCTGCGATGTCAAAATGAATGCCATTGGTGAACTTCTGCCAGGCCAAAAGATCATTGTTCCCAAAGGCCCGCCGGTCTATTTGATTTCCAACAAATAATCATGGAACGACTGAACCATATTATAAAGCGAATCCTTTTTCTGATCCCTCTCATACTGGTGATCAGCTTTCTGGCTTTCTGCCTGGTGCGGGTAGCTCCGGGGGGACCCTTTGACTCCGAACGCAAACCAGCCTCTAAAGAGATCGAAAAGAATCTGGCGGCTCGTTATCATCTCGATCAGCCTGTCTGGAAACAATACCTGTATTTCCTCAACGGGATCGCGCATGGAGATCTGGGCGCATCCCTGAAATACCGCAACCACACGGTCACAGACATCATCAAGCAAGGTCTTCCCATCTCCATGATGCTGGGGCTGTTATCCTTTGGTCTGGCACTGGGGATCGGTGTTCCATTGGGATTCATTGCCGCGATTCGGAAAGGAACCTGGGTGGATTATTCCGCCACTTTGTTAGCTTTGGCCGCGATCTGTGTGCCGGGATTCATTCTGTCCCCCATGCTGATTCTGATTTTTTCCATTTATCTGGGGATATTCCCTGTCGCTCTATGGGGAAGTTTTTCTCACATTGTCCTGCCGGTATTCGCCCTGGGCATTTACTTTTCCGGACGTGTCGCGCGTTTGACACGGGAAGGAATGATTACCGCTTTGCAGTCGGATTTCATCGTCACTGCCAGAGCAAAAGGGCTCTCTGACTTCTCCATTTATTTCAAACACGCACTGCGTCTGGGGATCCTTCCGGTACTTTCCTATTCCGGACCGCTTCTGGCCGACTTGCTGACTGGATCGTTTATTGTTGAAAACATTTTTCAAATTCCCGGCATTGGGGTCTTCATGGTCAATTCTTCACTGAATCGTGATTATACGATGGTGGTCGGACTGGCATTGGTTTACTCCATTCTTCTGCTTTTTTTGAATTTGTTAGTGGATATCCTCTACAGTTACCTGGATCCACGTATTAAACTGCAATGAGCCGCATCCTATCACCATCCCGACTCGCGTTCAGACGATTCAAAAAGAACCGCCTGGCGGTCATCAGTGCGGTTTATCTGGTCTTACTGCTGGTCTTTATATTGATATATCCATTTTTTTCGGATGTAGATCCCAATGAGACCTCGGAATTTATCAATACAGCTCCCAGTCTGTCCCATCTGTTTGGCACGGATGACCATGGACGGGATCTCTTTTCACGTACTCTGTACGGAACACGCATTTCGTTCCTGGTCGGTTCTGTGGGAGCTTTAGTGAGTTTGGTGATCGGAGTCCTGTGGGGGGCCACCGCGGGTTACCTCGGCGGAAAAATTGACTCCATCATGATGCGCTTTGTGGACGTTCTTTATTCTCTTCCCTCCATTGTATTTGTCATCGCGCTGATGACTTCCCTGGAGGGGATCACCCAGCAATGGTTTTCCGAAACCGGCCTTCTTCAGGGAAACTCCGGACATATCGTGCGAATGCTTTTCCTTTTCATCGGCTTAGGCGCGGTCTCCTGGCTCACCATGGCACGTATTGTCCGCGGTCAGGTCCTGTCTTTAAGGGAAATGGCCTTTGTGGAAGCAAGCAGGATTTTGGGAGCCAGTCACTTGCGTATCATTCTCCGTCATATTATCCCTAATATCGCGGGAGTCGCTATCGTGTATCTGGCATTGACCGTTCCGGCCATTATCCTGAATGAATCCTTCCTCAGCTATCTGGGCATCGGCGTACAGCCGCCGCAAGCCAGTTTAGGTTCTTTGATCGCCGGCGGCGCCGGACAGATCAATCCTCTCAAAATCTACTGGTGGACAATCCTTTATCCCACCAGTTTGCTGGTCACGGTGCTGCTTTCCCTTAATTTTTTGGGAGACGGTCTCCGGGACGCACTTGACCCCAGAAACGTAAAGTAAAGGGAATCAATCAGATAGATTCCATATTTCTTCGCAAGAAGTTTCGCAGTTTTTTGTGGACTTTTGGGTGTTCTCTGGTGTAGAATGACGTTGCCATGAAGGTGCTTTATCTGAATGGGCCAAATTTGAATATGCTGGGAGTGCGTGAGCCTTCCATTTATGGAACGCTTTCGCTGAGTGATATTGAGCAAAAAGTGAAGAAAAAAGCTTCCCAGTCTGGCATTGAGGTAGAGTTCCGGCAGAGCAATCATGAGGGCGTATTGGTTGATTGGATACAACAAGCTCTGGGTCAATTTGATGCGATTGTTCTGAACGCGGGTGCCTATACCCATACGAGTGTCGCGATACGTGACGCGATCAAGGGAACCGGCATTCCTACTGTGGAGATCCATCTGTCGAATGTCTTTTCGAGAGAGGATTTTAGACACAAATCCTACTTATCTCCCGTATGTATTGGGGTGATATGTGGTTTTGGTGCAGAAAGCTACTCATTAGCATTAGATGCTATAGCGAATTTTAAGAAGAAATAATCAGTTTGCCCCTGCGGCAACAAACAATTGCCAGGGCATTATTATTTTGGATATTAAAGACATTAAGTCCATAATTGATTTGATGAAGCTGAATTCCCTCTCGGAGTTCGAGTTAGAGAAAGAAGGCTTCAAAATAAAACTCAAACGCTCGATAAATGGAACAGAAGATGAGACTTCCGAGGAAAAGGCACCTTTGCCTCATCCACAAAAAGCTCATACTTCTGTCGCGGAAACAGGCAGTGCGGCACCTTCCAAAGATCCTGTATTAGTTGATATAAAGGCTCCGATGGTAGGCACTTTTTATCTTTCTCCGTCTCCTGAATCCGCTCCTTATGTTGAGAGAGGCTCGCAAGTCAACCCGGATACCGTCGTGTGCATCGTTGAGGCGATGAAGGTGATGAATGAAATCAAAGCCGAAGTGCGAGGCACTGTCGTGGAAGTGGCGGCAACCAATGGCAAACCGGTTGAATTCGGCCAAACTCTTTTCAGGATCAAACCTAATTGATTTCAGCCATTTGATGATGACCGGTCTTAAAGTCAAATAGCTGGTTCTTATGTTTGAAAAAATCCTTATCGCGAATCGTGGAGAAATTGCGGTGCGTATCATCCGCACCTGCAAGGAGATGAATATCCGCACGGTAGCCGTTTACTCCGAAGCGGATGCCAATTCCATGCATGTCCAGCTGGCCGATGAGGCTATTTGTATCGGCAAAGCCCCGGTAGCCGACAGCTATCTCCGGATCGACCGCATCATCAGCGCCGCGGAAATCACAGACGTGGACGCTATCCATCCGGGATACGGACTTCTTTCGGAAAACGCTCACTTCGCGGATGTCTGCGAAAACTGCAATATCAAGTTCATTGGCCCCAGCTCGGATGCCATGAACGCTCTGGAAGATAAAGCCCTCAGCCGTCTGCTGGCCAAGAAGGCCGGTGTTCCCATTCCTCCGGGATCCGACGGCACTGTGGATAATCGCGAAGACGCTCTGGATATCGCGCATAAGATCGGATACCCTGTTCTGATCAAGGCTGTCGCCGGAGGCGGCGGATGCGGAATGCGCATTGCCCATAATGATATTTCTCTGGTCAATAATTTCTACGCCGCCAAAAATGAAGCGGAAAAAGCTTTCGGGAACAGCGGCGTTTATATCGAAAAATTCATCGAGGTCTCTCATCATGTCGAATTCCAGATCCTGGCCGATAATAAAGGAAATGTCGTTCATCTGGGCGAGAGAGACTGCTCTATCCAGCGCAGGAATCAGAAACTTCTGGAAGAGACCCCTTCTCCCCTGATAGATAACCGCTTCAAAGACCTGCGCAAGAAGATGAGCCGCGCGGCCATCGCCATTGCCAAAGCGGCCAATTATACCAATGCCGGCACGGTCGAATTCATCGTGGACGAGAAAGGAAATTACTACTTCCTGGAGATGAACAAGCGCATTCAGGTAGAGCATCCCATCACGGAAGAAGTCACCGGAATAGACATCGTCCGCGAGCAGATATCCATCGCGGCGGATAATCCTTTAAGTTTCAAGAGCGTTCAATCCGAAGGCCACGCCATCGAATGCCGGATCAACGCGGAAGACCCTCAAAACAATTTCCGTCCGCATCCCGGAACGATCAAAATGCTTTATACTCCCGGCGGACGCGGTGTGCGTTTTGACAGTCATATTTATGCCGGCTACAGCATCCCTCCCTATTACGATTCCATGCTGGGCAAACTGATCGTCTGGGGCAAAGACCGCCCGGATGCCATCAGCAGAATGTCCCGCGCGCTAAGTGAGCTGATGATCACGGATGTCAAAACAACGGCTAATTTCCTGCAAACGATCCTCAGCAATCAACAATTCCTCAGAGGAAACTATACAACTAATTTTGTTGAGAAGCTGCTCAAGGAAAGCTCCAATTGATTTGTAAAGAACCACAGATCAACACGGATATGTAGAGCCGCGCGACCCGCGCGGCTGAGACGACCGAATCGGCCGTCTCTACAAACGCAAAAAAAATCCCCGGTGCTGTTTCACATCGGGGATTCTTCGTTGTATAATGAGTGACTAAACTATTTCGCCGCTCTGAAGAATTTCTTGCCGGACGCAGGGCTGAATGTATAGGTACCGCCCTGGGTGCCGCTTACATTCTTCCAGGTCTTCATATCCGTGCTTTCCTGGAGGGTGCCGGTAAAGGTGATCTTCCACTTGCCGCTTCCGGCCGGTTCCAGTTTCAGTTCCGGCGCTCCTTCCTGCGCCAGCGTCAGGGTCGCCGGACTGCTCATCACCGCTCCCTGAGCGTTTATGATCATCACCATGTATGACCCGGCATCGCTCGCTTTCACGCTCCCGATCGTATAGCTGGAACCGGTCGCTCCACTGATGGGCGCACCGTCTTTCATCCACTGATAAAGCAGCGGTTCGCTTCCGGTGGCCGTCACGCTGAAGGTCACACTGCCGCCTTCGCTGACGGTCTGGCTCTTCGGCTGGGCGGTAATGACCGGCGCGGATGGCGCGGCTGTAAATGTTACGTTCTGGACGGCGATATC
>JAFZAR010000285.1 GCA_017557085.1 Verrucomicrobiota bacterium
ATCGTCACTCCGGTTACAGAAGTACTTTGAAAGACCTCATCTCCGATAGAAACCACACTGTATGTGATAGTTCCGTGTTTTACCGAAGCCGGAATATCCAGATTTCCTGACAGATAATAGCCCCAGGAGTCTTTGACTACTTCCACTGTTCCGGTGGAACCTGTTTCGGTCAAGACCGTGTAATTCAGTTTATCTACTTTAAATGTCTCTCCCACAAAAGCCTGGACCTCTAAGCCGGTAAACAGCAAAGAAACCGCCAGACAGGAGATCCCCATCATGTAATTGGATCGATTACTCATAAAATTTATAACAGTCACCAAACTGCCTCTCAAAGGAAGTATAACACATATCTTTCAAAAAGGCAAATTGTTATGTAAATTTTAGAGTAAACTGCCGGATATGTTCACATTTCAGCGAAAACATGGCTTCTGGCTTGAATCCCGCGGCAGGTTGGCGGATAATGACGGCGGAGATCATACAAGATCAGTTATAACTATGAAGATCACTCTTTTTGCTCCCTGCTTCATTGATGCCCTGTTCCCGAACGTGGGCATGAACGCAGTCAAGATTTTAGAAAAACTGGGTCACCGGGTAGAAGCCCCTCAGGAACTGGCCTGCTGCGGTCAGCCCGCTTTCAATACCGGCTACTGGGATGAGGCGCGCGAGGTGGCCTCAAAGGTGGTCGAACGTCTGCATGACGCTGAGGCCGTAGTCCTTCCCTCCGGATCCTGCACGGCGATGATCCACAAGTTCTATCCCGAATTATTCAAAGGGACTCCGCTGGAAGCCAAGGCTAACAAGCTGGCCGCGCATACTTGGGAATTCTCGGACTTTCTGGTCACCCAGCTGGGCGTGACCGATCTGGGAGCCTCTTTCCACGGCAAAGTCACCTTCCATGACGGTTGTCACGGACTGCGTGAACTGGGCATCCATGACCAGCCGCGCATCCTGATGAGCCATATCAAGGGCTTGACCCTGATCGAGATGAGAGCCGTCCAATGCTGCGGCTTCGGCGGAACTTTCTCCGCCAAGTTCCCGCCCATTTCCTCCAGCATGGGAGACAGCAAGGTCGCCCTGGCACTGGAAACCGGAGCGGATTACCTGGTCAGCAATGATTCCAGCTGCCTGATGCACATCCAGGGGATCGCTGACAAACAGGGTAAGAAATTGAAAACCATGCATCTGATAGATCTGCTCGTCCGCCATGAATAATCTCGCTAAAAAATTCCATGAAGATGCGGCCCGGATGGCCGCCGATATCCAGCATCGCAACACGATCACGACCGCTCTGGGCAAATACGCGGAAGGCCGCGACAAGAAGATCGCGGAATTCCAGGACTGGCAGGGCGCGCGTCAGATGGCCTCGGATATCAAACAGGGCGTTCATACCGACCTGGAGAAGTACCTGAGTCAGCTGACTGAGAAGCTAACCGCCCGCGGCACGCACGTCCATCGCGCGGCAACCGGCGAAGATGCCTGCCGGATCATTCTGGACATTCTGAAACAGAAGAACGCCAAGAGCATGGTCAAATCCAAGTCCATGACCTCGGAGGAGATCCACCTGAACCACGCGCTGGAAAAGGCGGGCTACCGGGTCGTGGAGTCCGACCTGGGCGAGTTCATCGTCCAGCTGAGAGACGAGCCGCCCTATCACATCGTCTTCCCGGCCATGCACCTGACCCGGTATCAGATCAGTGACCTGTTCCACGCGAAACTGGGAACCGCTCCCACGAGCAACCCGGAAGAGCTGACCATGATCGCACGCAAGAGTCTGCGCCGTGAGTACTGTCAGGCGGATGTCGGTTTTACCGGAGCCAATTTCGCTATCGCCGATACAGGCATGATCTCCGTGACAGAAAACGAAGGCAATTCCCGTCTTTCGGCTTCCCTGCCCAAGACGATGATCACCCTGATCGGCATCGAGAAGGTCATCCCGCGGATGCAGGATCTGGCTCTCTACCTGCCCATGCTGGCAACGGTCGGCTGCGCTCAGACGGTCACCTGCTACAACACCCTTTACAGCGGTCCCCGTCAGCCCGGCGAGTGCGACGGTCCCGAAGAATATCATGTCATCCTGCTGGACAACGGCCGCTCCGAGATCAGTCAGGATCCTGTCTATCGGGAAGTGCTCAAGTGTATGCGCTGCGGTTCCTGCATCAACGTCTGCCCGGTCTATAAGAGCATCGGCGGCCATACTTACAATGCCACCTATCCCGGCCCGATCGGTTCCGTACTGATGCCGCGGCTCTTTGACCTGCAGAAGTTCAAGCATCTTTCCTTTGCCTGCTCGCTCTGCTGCGCCTGCCGTGACGCGTGTCCGGTGAAGATCAATCTGCCGCATCTGATCCTGAAGAACCGTGAGGCGGCTTCGACACAGTATCCGAAATTCTTTGAGCGGGTCGCCTTCAAATGCGCGTCGCTGCTCTTCAATGTGCCGTTCTTCTGGAAGTGGGGCAAACGCATGGGATGGATCGGACAGAAATTCCATCCTCTCATCGAAGGCACTGCCATTGATCCGGCCCGGTGCTGGACCGCCACACGCAAAGCGCCCAAGCTGGTCTGGAAGAGTTTCAAAGACCTTTGGAAACGTCACAGCAAATAACCAAGAAGGAATCAAGACAATGAACGATTTCAAACCATTTCTGCCTAAAGCTGAAACAGAATACAGCGCCATGGTCGCCCAGTTCGCCGCCAAATCCAAAGATCTGACGACCCGTTTCTTCCATGTCGCCAACCAGACGGAAGCCGTCGATGTGATCCAAAAGATGAAGGAAGAAGAAAAATGGACTTCTCTGGCCAGTCATCACACGCCGCTGACCGACAGCACCGTGGAAAAGCTGGGTCTGCCCTGTCTCTGGACCGATCCCGGCTACGCGACCGCTGATCTGGAAAAGGTACCCGTCTCCATCACGACTTGCGACGCGTTGATCGCGCAGACAGGAAGCGTGTTTCTGACTTCCAAATCCTGCGGAGGCAGAGCGATCTCCATCCTGCCGCCCCATCATATCGTGCTGGCCACAAAGGAACAGCTCCTTTCGGATCTGCCCACGGCTTACAAGTA
>JAFZAR010000286.1 GCA_017557085.1 Verrucomicrobiota bacterium
CGCGTCGCGGTGCATGTGCATGACTTCCATCATGGAGTCGATGTTGTCCTTCTTCAGAGGTTTTTTATCCGCGGAGAAGCGCGCGTCGGCAAAGCCGGGGAACGGTCCCATGGATGCGGCGATTTTGGCCGACTGTTCATAGCAGGCACCGGTCATGATAGCCGTGACGGCACCGGCAAAAGCACGGCCTTCTTCGGAGTCGTAGGGCAGACCGTAGCTCATCACGATGGAACCCAGATTGGCGTATCCCAGACCTAATGCACGGAAGATGTGAGAATTTTCGGCGATCTGCTTGGTGGGATAGCTGGAATTATCCACAACGATTTCCTGCGCCGTGATGAAGATGCGCACAGCCGCTTTGAAGCGCTCCACATCGAACTTGCCGTCCTTGTTTTTGAACTTCATCAGGTTTAGGGAAGCCAGATTGCAGGCGCTGTCATTGATAAAGAGATATTCCGAGCAGGGATTGCTGGAGCGGATCAGGTCGCTGCCTTTGCAGGTGTGCCACTTTTGGATGGCGCTGTCGAACTGGATGCCGGGATCGCCGCAGATCCAGGTGCCTTCTGCGATCTTGTAGAGCAGATGCGCCGCGTCCTTCACTTCCAGAACACGGTCGCCTTTCACGCTGCGGGTTTCCCATTTCCTGCCTTCCACAGCGGCGGTCAGAAACTCGTCAGTGGCGCGCACGGAAAGGTTCTCATTCTGATACATAGCGCTGCCGTAAGCCGGACCGTTGAAGGAGCCGTCATACCCCTGCGCGATCAGTGCCCAGACCTTCTTTTCCTCGATCTGTTTGGCTTCGATAAATTCTTCAATGTCGCCGTGCCAGTCGTAGAGCGTGTTCATCTTGGCCGCGCGGCGGGTCTTGCCGCCGGATTTGACCACATTGGCCACCTGGTCATAGACCTTGAGGAAGGACATCGGACCGCTGGGATGTCCGCCGCCGCTCAGTTTCTCTTTGCTGGAGCGGATGGGGGAGAGATCGGAACCGGTGCCGGAACCGAATTTGAAGAGCATGGCCTCGTTTGTGGCCAGTCCCATGATGGACTCCATATTGTCTTCCACGGACTGGATGAAACAGGCGCTGCACTGCGGTCTTTCGTACTGTGTCTTGGCGCGCTTGAATCCTTTGGTGGGAAAATCATAAGCCCAGTTGCCCAGGGCGGAGTTTTTGCCCACGCCATACTGCTGATATAAGCCCACATTGAACCACACGGGAGAATTGAAAGCGCCGTACTGATTCACGCACAGCCAGGCCAGTTCATTGTAGAAGACTTCGCCGTCCGCCTTGGAGAAATATTTATCCTTCACGCCCCAGTCCGCGATCGTGCGGCAGACACGGTGGATCATCTGACGGATGCTCTTTTCACGTTCATTGGTCTCTATATCTCCATAGAAATACTTGGAAACAACGACCTTAGTGGCAAGTTCAGACCAGAACTTGGGAACTTCTACTTTTTCCTGGCGGAAGAAGACATTGCCGGAATCATCATTGATTTCCGCGGTGCGGTAATCCCATTCGATCTCATCGAAAGGGCTTACTTTAGGTGTGCTGAATACGCGATCAATTTTGAGCATCTTCCCTGAGGGCTTGAATACACGAGGACTCTTGGAAGCGCTCTTTGTTTGGGTCTTGGGCTTAGACATCTTTGAAAATGTAGTTTGTTTATTAATACAAAAGGTTTAGAACGAACAAATTAGTGTTTCTTTTGGAGAAAAAATCCAAAAGCAAGCATACTACAGGCAGTATTGCTGAACAAAAGCATACAACAACATTCAGTAGATGCAAGGTGTTTTTAGACGTAAAAAATATCTTCGGGCGCTAACCTATTCAAAGTGAAGGGAAGAGGGATAAAAAAATTTTTTCAGAAAAATTTAGTCTGGACTTTCTGTTCAGAACCTCAACAGAAAAGTCATCACCTTGAGAGTATAGACAATCAGCTGAGTCAGAATGCGTTGAAGCGGTGTGAAGTTCAGCGCCAGGATGAGAATGATGATGCCATATCGGCTGAGCCACATATAGGTTTCCCATCCCATGCTGGTAAAGTTTTTCAGCAGATGGGATCCATCCAGAGGAGGGACAGGAACTAAGTTAAACCAAGCCAAAAGAATATTGATGAATGTCAGGTTTAGCAGAACGTGCATGAACTGCGCCAGAAAACTGCCGTTTTCGATTGGAATGAGAGACATCAGACGTATGATTACCAGGATCGCGAATCCCAGCAGCAGATTGGAGACCGGACCGGCCAGTGAAACCAGATTGTCATCCCGGCGGTAGTTGCGGAAGTTGTTCGGGTTGACTGGCACAGGACGTGCCCAGCCGATAATGAACCCGCTCAGCGCGGCTGCCGAGCTGCCCAGCAGCGGCAAAAAGATCATCAGCGCGGGAATGATGACCGTGCCCAGCATATCTATGTGAGCCAGAGGGTTCAGTGTCAGGCGTCCCAGCAGTTTGGCGGTACTGTCTCCGCAGCGTTGAGCCATCCAGGCATGAGCGCATTCGTGGAAACTTAAAGAAATCAGAAAACAAAGATAAAGGATGATGCCGTCAACCAGCATAGATCAATGGGACTGTCAGTGTTGAATGTAGGGTTCTAAATTCTTTTCCAGATCATCGGGGGAATTTCCCGTTACTAAATAGAGTGCCGCCATGCGGACGGCCAGACCGTTGGTGACCTGGTGCAGAACCACAGAACGCTCACAGTCGGCAATATCGCTGTCGATCTCCACACCGCGGTTGATAGGACCCGGATGCATGATGATGGCGTTCGGTTTCATCAGCTTGACCCGTTCCTTGGTCAGACCGAAGAAAGCAGTGTATTCGCCCAAACTGGGGAAAGCGGATTTGCGCTGGCGTTCGTGCTGGATGCGCAGCAGATTGACAAAGTCCGCGTCACCGATAGCGTCTTCGATGTGATGTGTCACCCTGCAGCCCATTTTCTCGAAGTTCTTGGGAACCAGTGTCGGCGGACCGCACAGGGTCACTTTCGCACCCATCTTGTTGAGCAGCCAGATGTTGGAGCGTGCCACACGGCTGTAGAGGATGTCGCCCAGGATCGTTACATGGGCACCTTCCAGGGTGCCGCGTTTCTCAATCATGGTGAACGCATCCAGAAATGCCTGAGTGGGATGAGCATGAGCACCATCTCCGCCGTTGACCACCGAGGAGCGGACCCGTTCCGCCACGAATTGCGGAGCACCCGACGCGCTGTGACGAATGATCAGGACATCCGCCTGCAGCGATTCCAGATTCCGGACGGTATCTTTCAGGGTCTCGCCCTTTTTCAGGGAGGAACCTTCCGCCGAAAGATTGACAACCGTTGCACCTAAGTGTTTGGCGGCCAGCTCGAAACTGGTTCGAGTCCGGGTCGAGGGTTCCACAAAAAAATTGATGACGGTGTACCCCTGCAGGAACGGGGCATGTTTCCGGGGAGAGAGGCAGACTTGTTTGAATTGCCGGGCGCAGGCCAGAAGGGTTCTTATTTCTTCCGCGCTCAGGCTTTCGATATCAATCAAATCTTTTCGGGTCCAGTTCATCTATGCCAAGTGGTTTAAAGTAAAGAATTAAGCTTTTTTGGATTTTCGTCCCTTCATCCATTTGGAACGATGTTTGAGACGCCAGTCGATCAGGGCTCGTTCAAACCCGATATCATAGCCGACCCGTTCAGACTCCAGCCACTTGTGGCGCAGGATCTCTTCGCGTTCCGCCTGGAATTCTTTAAAGAGCTTGGAATCCTGGAGGTTCAGGCCGCTGGGAGCCGCGGATTCCGTCATATCGGCATTTTCTAACTGTGATAACATAAACACCTTTGCTTGGCGGCGATACTGCCGCTGCAGCTCCCAGCATTCTACACAGCCCTGACAAGAATTCAATCTTTAAAAAATCATCTTTAAAAGAGACTTTATCACAAATAGATAAGTAAGATATGGAATTGTCGTTTTAATGAAAAATGAGAGAAATATGGTGTTCATTGCGTTTTTCTTAGTAAACAATCTATGCTTCAACATTGACAAAAGCAGACGGTTAAGGTTCAATGAGCGTGACGATGGAGTCGCGCGGAGATACGGTTCCTCAAGGAAAATCGGAAATAGCGTTCCTGCCGTTTACTTTTGGTGGGATCGCGCATTTTGGTTATGCTCGGAAGGCCTTTCTTTTTACGGTGGAACTGGTCATCGCTCTGTTTTGTTCGCTTTCCATCCTCTGGTTTGTCTGTGATGCTTATTTCCCCATTGTGGGGCAGGCGATAGATTCTCTGCCGGAGGAGGAGGTCAGCATTACCAATAACCGCCTGGTGTGGGATGAACGCGACGGCGTGCTGGCTCAGTCGTCCAAGCTGGCTATCTCGATCAATGCTTACGGCGGTCCTAAGCAGCTGACCGACTCGGATCTGACCCTGGAGCTGGCGATGCGTTCCTTCAAGCTGCATTGCATCAACGGCTACTACACGGAGATTCCTTATCAGATAGACCGTTTCCCTCTGAATCGCCAGCGGGTCACCTCCTGGTGGAAAGCCTGGATGGGCCCCTTGATTTTTTGGATCATTTTTATTTCTTTTTGTTCTTTGGTTTTTGTTTGGCAGATCTTGTCTTTCCTCTATATGTTCGGGGTCAAGATCATTGCATGGGCGGCCCGCCGTCAGGTGGAGTGGACCGGGGCATATATGCTTTCGGGTGCGTCACTGATGCCGGGTGCACTGCTGATGACAGCGGGCATTTTCTGCTACAGCATCGGCTGTATCAGCCTGGAAGGCTTGGGGATCATTGCCGCGGCTCATATCGGACTGGCATGGATCTTCCTGCTGATCTCCTCGCTGCTGCTGCCCAAAGCACCCAAACCGGTTCCGGTCTTTAAACAGTCTCAGCCGCGGGATAATTTTGAGAGCCCTGCCGCTGTGCGGGAACCGGAAGAAAGCCCTGTGTCTGTCGATCGGAACAATCCTTTTTCCGGTCAGAAACCGGCCAAAAAGTCTTCCTTTTTCGGAAGAAATAAACAAAACCCTTTTAGCTGAAAAGCATAAATTAACCAGATAAATACGATATATGATTCATCCTACAGCGATCGTTCATCCTAACGCCAAGATCCATCCCACGGTTGAAGTGGGCGCCTTTGCCGTTATTGATGAATTTGTGCAACTGGGAGCCGGGTGCAAAGTGGATCACCACTGCTGCATCACGGGACATACTACCGCGGGCGAGAAAAACTATTTCGGCATCGGTGCCGTGATCGGCGCGGAGCCGCAGGACCTGAAGTACTCCGGTGGCCCCACTCGTTTGCGTATCGGCAACGGGAACACCTTTCGCGAAATGGTCACGCTCCACTGCTCCAACAATCTGGATGAAGATACCGTTATCGGCGACAACTGTCTGCTGATGGCCAATGTCCATATCGCGCACAATTCAGTTTTGGGCAATAATATCATTCTGGCCAATTCGGCTTTGGTTGGCGGCCATGTTCATATTGGTAACCGTGCCGTGCTTTCCGGCAATACGGCTGTCCATCAGTTTGTCCGTATTGGCGATTTGGGTATGCTCCAGGGTGTATCCGCCGTCAGCGCGGATATCCCTCCCTATACCATCGCTTATGACAAGAATCTGCTGGCCGGGCTGAATATCGTGGGACTGCGCCGTGCGGGCATCAGCTCCGAAGTCCGTCTGGAGATCAAGCGCGCCTATCATATCCTTTTCTGCTCCGGGCTGAAACGGGCGGATGCGATCGAACAGGCACGTCAGGCGGTCCACTCTGCCGAGGCGCTGAAGCTGGTCGAGTTTGTGCAGACAGCCACTCGTCCTATTTGTATGCCCAGAATATCCCGCCGGGCCAACCTGGGCGGTGAACAAACCTCGGAATAGCCTGTCCATGGTCACTCCTGTTCGTTCCGATATCATTGGCGGGGAGCTGGCGCTCTGCTGGAGCGACGGATCAGAGCAGTTCATCCCGCTCAAAAAACTGCGTGAAGAATGCCCCTGTGCCTGGTGCAAGGGCGAGCCCGATGTGGCGGGACCGGCTCACGCCTTGCCGGAACGTCCGCCGTTTACCCCGGAATCCTTTCAGCTGAAAGTCATGGAACCGATTGGCGGCTATGGACTGCGCCTGACCTGGGGTGACGGCCACTCCGCCGGCATCTACAGCTACGACTACCTCCGCAGTCTGTAAACATTTTAATTAAAATCAAATATTTCGCAGAAACGACCAATTTGGCCGTTTCTTTTTTTAAAACCAACGCCAGAAGTGGGAGTGCCAGACCAGGTCCGCTCCGGCCAGTGCGGTCAGGATGTAGATGATGTGGACGAACTGTGCTTCGGAGAATTTGCGGTTCAGCCAGATGCCGGCCCAGACACCCAGCGGTACCAGCGGGAAGCAGTAGAGGCCGATCGTCAGAGTTTCCAGCGTGATGATGGAGTGTGGAGCGAAGATGGGCAGGTTGATCATAGTCTGGTCAATACAGAAGAAGGGCATCTTGAACGCGTTGATGAATGTGAAAATAAAGATCGTTGTCCCCATATAGACTTCTTTGGTCATCTTTTGCGGCAGGAGGAACATCGTCACGACCGGCCCGGCTCCGTGGGCAAAGGTGGAGGTCAGTCCGGCAACGATGCCGTAGGGGATGCCTGTTTTATAAGAGGGGATGAATGCTTTGGCGTGTTTGGTGATATACTCGCGGCCTATCTGGAACGCGACAAAGGAAATCGCCAGCAGACCGATGATCAGGTTCAGGTGATCCGCCGTAAAGCGCCCGAAAAGCTGTGCTCCGATGATCACGCCGACGATGATGCCCGGCAGCAGAAACCAGAAGTTTTTGATCTGCCACTTCTTCCAGTAGGCGTACATGCTGAAGATATCCCCCGCGCAGAGCAGCGGCAGCAGGATGCCGATAGCCTTGGGGCCGAACGCGACCACACAGATGGGCGTGACCATCATGCCCAGTCCGCCGCCGAATCCCGCTTTGGAAAGTCCAATGAAAAAACTGCCCAGTCCCGCCAGCAAATAGGGCAGGTATGAATGCAATGTATCCCACATACGCCGTCCGCATCATCTACGGAAGCGGGACAAAAGAACAGAAAAAAGTTCAGATGAGACATTGTGACACAATTCACCGGGATGAAAAATAGTGTCACATTATATGAGACACAATGTCTCTATTTAGGGTGTTCCAGCCTTTGTTTTATTCGGAGCTACTAATGGTCTTTTGAATTTATTTATTTGTTTATAAGTGAGTTATGAGTGATTAAAAAAGGTTTGGCATCCTTTTCGCTTTATCTATGGCAGATGCCGACCACGGTGGCCGGCAGAATGAAAAGAACTTTAACAGAGAAAGGAATAAAATGAGTATGTTAGTAAAAAGAGCAAATGTAAATGACTGGAACGATTTCGGATTCTTCAATCCTTGGGAAAGATTCGGACTGGAAATGAGCAAGCTGCTGAACACACCTTTTTGGGAAGGTCCGCAATACAGCTCGCTGGAAGGCGAGGAACTTTCCACGAATCTTTTCACTGACGGGAACAATCTGATAGTCAGAAGCGGTATTCCCGGAGTAAAGCCTGAGGATATCAATGTAAACGTAAAGGACAACATCCTGACGATCGAAGCTGACCGCAAGAGTCAGGAATCCGCAGAAAACAAGGGGAAGAAATATCTGAGAACTGAACGTTCACAGAATCACTTCCACAGCACGATCAGTCTGCCGGCGGATGTCCAGGTGGATAAAGTCACCGCGGATTATAAAGACGGTGTGCTGACGGTAAAGATCCCGCGCGCTGAGAAAACGCAGCCGAAACAGATCTGTGTGGCGTGCGAGTAAACCGCTGAAAACAAAAAACAATTTATAGAAGAAAGGATAAAGATATGTCTAACAACAATTTTGATACAAAAGTCAATGTGGCTTCCAATGGAAACAACGCGAATCGCAACGGAAATGACCGCTGCCAATGCGGTGAAAAGAACACCGAACGCAAGAGGGTAAAGATCCCTCGCGCGGATATCTACCAGAGCAATGACCAGGTCTTTCTGGAAGTGGATATGCCGGGCGTGAGCAAGGAAAATGTGGATATCCAGTTGGAAAACAATGTGATGACCATCACAGGCAAGGTCACGCCGATCCCGACGGGCTGGACCCTGATCCACAGCGAGTGCGCTTTGTGTGACTATAAACGCTCCTATGAACTGAGCAGTGACGTGGATTTTGAGCATATCACGGCCAAGATGGAAGCGGGTGTGCTGAGGATCACGCTGCCGAAAGTCCAGACCGCGAAAGCCAGAAAGATCGCTGTCTGCGCATAAACGGAAAACATCTTCGCGGGACGCTGAAAAAGGAGGTGCGCCCCGGACTTCAAATCATTCTACAAGATATAAATTCCCTCGTCCGCGGACGGGGGAATTTTTTTAGCCTGGTACTGAGAAATTTAGAAACAAAAAACCCACCGACACTCGCCGGTGGGAAAAATGAAAGGAAAAAAATGAAAGGAGAAATAACTTACGCCATTTCTACAAACACCTATGAACATACTGTATGGCGGGAGCGGCGGGGCTCGAACCCGTAACCTCTGCCGTGACAGGGCAGCGCTCTAAACCAGTTGAGCTACGCCCCCGCAACACGCCCAAAAGAGTGCCAGAAAATGCGGAGGCGGTCAACTCATTTTAATAAATTTATTCAAAAAAATTTCCAATACCCCCTTTTTTCGCTAAAATCCCGCTGTCGGATTCCTGTTCGTAACGAGTCCGTGTTCAACATACTGCATGAAAATCCTGATCGCATTCAATAATTACGCGGATATTCCCACCGGCGGTGAGAAAAACGTGGTTCTGGCCGAGGAGAAACTCCTGCGGGCGCATGGTCACGAGGTACTCATCTGGGAAAGGGGCAACGCCGAGATCCGGGATCTGGGTTTTGGAGACAGGCTGGCGGCACTGAAGAACAGTACCTGGTCCAAAACGCTCAAGGCAGACGCGGGCAAGGTGTTGGATCAGTTCAAACCCGATATTTTCCATCTGCATAATTTCTGGATGCGGATGACGCCTTCGGTTTTTGAGGCCGCGCATGAGCGTTCCATCCCCACTGTTCATACTCTGCACAATTTCAGGATGATTTGCCCCGGCACTCAGCTGATGTACCGGGAGCGTCCCTGCGAGGATTGTCTGCGGGATGGACGGTTCAGCCGTTGTCTGATCCGTCATTGTTTTCTGGGCGGCAGCCGGTTAAAGACGTTTCTCAGTTACCGCTTGTATCGGGAGATCCGCCGCCGCCGGTTCCTGGCCGCGGAGGTGGACGCGTTTATCGCGCTGACTGAGTTTTCACGCCGCAAGTTCATTCAGGGCGGACTGGATCCAAAAAAAATCTTCGTCAAACCCAATTTTCTGGAAGATCCGCTGCCCGATGTTCCCGCTGTCAGTGAAAAACCGGGGGCGCTTTTCATTGGGCGGCTTTCGGCGGAAAAGGGGATCGGCCAGCTGCTGGATGCGTGGAATCAAATTGATTATCCACTGACGATTACGGGGCAGGGCGCTCTTGAAAACTCACTGCGGGCCAGGAACGTACCGGGTATAACATTTACCGGGGGGCTTCCTCGCGCGGAGGTTTTGCGCCGGCTGGCGGAGTGCAGTTTTCTGGTTTTCCCCTCGGTGTGGTACGAAACATTTGGTCTGACGCTGATCGAAGCCATGGCACTGGGCAAACCGATCCTGGCCTCCAATCTGGGCGGACGACCGGACATTATCCAGGACGGTGTCCAAGGTGTTTTGTACGATCCATTTAAGCTGGGAGCTCTGGAGGAAGGCATCCGCCGAATGATCCGCATGACCCCGGAAGAAAGGCATCAGATGGGCCGAGCCGGGCGCGAACGCTATCTGCGGGATTTTACGCCGGAAGTCAATTATCGGCAGCTGATTGAAATTTATCAAAAAGCCATGGCAACACGTGCTTGACGGCATGGCGGATGTCCCCTAAAATGTTCGTCCCACTGTGGTGGTTGTTTTTTGGTTGGCCGCGGATGGGTTAAGTTCAAATTCGAAAGGTATAATTTGTGAATGTAAGTTTGGTAGATTTAGCACCTTGCAAAAAGTTGCTGAAAGTGGAAGTTGATGCTCAGGCAGTGACAGCTGCGATCAATGAAACAATTGATCTGTATCAGAAAAACGTAACGATCCGTGGATTCCGCGCGGGCAAAGCGCCTCGCGAGACTGTGGCTAAACTGTATGAGAAAGCCATCAATGACAGAACCAAGCAGGATCTGGTCGAAAAGGGGCTGCGTAAGGCTGTTGATGATAATAAGCTGAGAACTGTGGGAACTCCTCGTCTGGAGGAAGATACCCCGCTGGAAGCGGATAAGCCCTTCAATTTCAATCTGACGGTAGAGCTGGCTCCTGATTTTGAGCTGCCTGAATACAAGGGCATTCCCGTGACGATCGAAAAGAACGTTGTGGATGACAGCAGTGTGGATAAGGCGATGACCGTGCTCCGGGAGCGTATGTGCTCCTACAAAGACGCGGCCAAAGCGGCTGAAAACAAGGATGTCGTTGTGATCAATTACACCGCGACCTGTGAAGGCAAGCCCATTACGGATATCGTTCCGACCGCGACCCGCATTGCCAAAGCGGATAATTTCTGGGTGCGTATCGACAAGGATTCCTTCCTGCCCGGTTTCACGGAGCAGCTGGTCGGCATGAAAGCCGGTGACAAGAAGACCGTGAGCGTGGATTTCCCGGCAGACTTTGTGGAAGCCGACCTGGCTGGCAAGAAGGCTGAATTTGAAGTGGAAGTCACGTTGGTGAAGGAAGTAGAACTTCCCGAACTGAATGATGATCTGGCCAAGCTCTACGGCCTCAAGACCGTGGAAGAACTCAAGAGAAACGTCCGCACTGACTTGGAACTGGATGCTCAATACAGAGAGAGACAGTCCATTGAAAGCCAGATCGCCAAAGCGCTTCTGGAAAAAGTGAATTTCGATCTGCCTGACAGCCTTTTAGAATACGAGACCGCTTCCATCGTGGAACGCATCGTGCGCCAGAACAAAGAACGCAAAGTGCGTGATGAAGTGATCAACGCCAAGATGGGCGAGATCCGTGAGAACGCGGCCAAACAGGCGGCAGACAATTTAAGAGTGAGCTTCATCATTGATAAGATCGCCGCGGCCGAGAAGATTCAGGCGAGTGAAAATGAGTTGAGGACCCGTATCGCGACCCTGGCTCAGATGAATAAGATCCCTCTGCAAAAGTTTGTCATACGCTTGCAGGAGAATCGTGGCGTTGGTCAGATCGCGTCGGAGATTGTTCGCGGCAAGGTGATCGAGCTGCTCAAGCTCCACGCCGTGGTCAAGGAAGTTCCCGCGCCGGCGGAGAAAGCC
>JAFZAR010000287.1 GCA_017557085.1 Verrucomicrobiota bacterium
GACAATCCGTGTCGATCGGGGTGTGCAGGACACAAAAACGGTTCTATTACGCTGGATCATCGGACGCAATTTGGATCTGCATGAAACCCCTATGTTCGATGACGGTAAACATGGAGACGGAGCCCCCGAAGACGGTATCTATGGCGCTTACATTCCATGTGATGAATTCGAGGAAGGCTCTATCGTTCGCTGGTACATCCGCGCCATGGATACTGATGGGCATCTGAGCCGCTGGCCATATTTTCTGGATCCGTTATGCACACCGGAATTCTTTGGAACTGTCATTGCACAGGATCCCTTAGAGACTCATTTACCTGTTATAGAGATATTTCCTAATAATCCTTCGATTGCAAGCGGATGCCGGGGCTGCCTTGTTTATAACAATGAATTCTATGAAAATGTCTTTTTCCAAAACAAAGGACAAACCACATCATTTTTCAATAAACGCTCATTCGGTGTAGAATTCAACAAGGATCATAAATTCCTGCTGTTCGAGGGTGAGGAACGCTATACCGATTTGCGTTTCATTAGTCCATATGGAGACAAATCGAAAGTTCGCAATTCCACAGCATACAATTTCTTTGAGCGCGTAGGTGTACCGGCAGAGAAAAGTTTTCCTGTTCGTGTTCAGTCAAATGGAGAATTTCGCGGCATTTATGATCTCACAGAAGACGGTGACGAACCCTGGCTGGAGCGTTCGGGACTTGATCCCAATGGTGCTCTCTATAAGGTGGATGATAACTTGGTCGATGCGAACAACTCCATCAAACGAACACGCCGTTGGGAAGATAACTCCGATCTGGAAGAATTCATCTACAGGACAAGTAACGCTTTTTCGCTCGATGACCGTATAGATTACCTTTACGACCACACAAATATTCCGGAAATGGTCAATTACTTCGCGGCATCGCTCATTATGAACCATGCCGATCAGGGTTGGAAAAACTATTACCTATACCGCGACAGCGATGGAACCGGTGAATGGAAAATTCTGCCTTGGGATCTTGATTTGACTTGGGGTCGATATTCAGCACCCTATTATCTCAATGATATTATTTACTCGGATCTCTGGCTCACTTGGTGGTATCCCATCAGCGGACTTTACATGGGATACTCTTTTAACCGTGACCTTTCTGATATGATTCGCTATCGTCTGCTCACATTGATGGAGGAGGAATTCTATTGGAGTGAGACTCCGGAAGAAAATCTCCCGTTTCTCCGGGAAATGCGCGAAAAACAAAATCTGATGGATCCTGAGGAATTTGAAATCACCGATATGACTTTGGATGAGCAAAAATGGCCTAACGCGATATTCTCCACAACACCCAGGGGGGAATTTGATCGTATCCGTGATGCCTATTTGCCGCAACGGATCGCCACTATCCAAAAATATATGGAATCGTATCCTGTCCCGGAAGTGGACTGCAGAATGAATATCAAAATTCTTGAGATCGTTCCGTCCACTCTTACAAAAAAGGCTTCCGAAGCTTATGTCCGCTTGGTAAACACAGGCCCCTACCCTGTTGACATCAGTCACTGGAAATTGAGTGGAATGATGCAATACGATTTTGAACCTGGCACTGTTCTGCTGCCAGAGAATGTCCTTTACATCGCGGCGGATCTGAAAGCGTTCCGTGGGCGCACATATTTCCCCACAAGTGAATTCAGGCTTTTTGCTGTTGGCCCCTACAGAACCAATACCGAAAATCCGAGTACAAGTCTTGAACTTTACGATAAAACAGGTGAATTGATTTCCCAAATGGATTACAGTGGAGACACTCTCGGTGATTATGCATCACTGCGAATTACGGAGATCATGTTTGCCCCGCAAGCCC
>JAFZAR010000033.1 GCA_017557085.1 Verrucomicrobiota bacterium
GACAGAACCGAACGGCAACTTCACAATAACATAACTAATTCAATAAAATATATTTATCCGTATTCATCTGTGGTTCTTTTAATACCATCTGTGTTCCTGAAATTGCCATAATTGCCATAGAGTGTTTTGAGCCGGAAACGTCTTCTGTATCATCGCTGCCATGTTTTTACACGAAACGCCCTCGCTCACCGGGCCAAAGATGAGCCATGAAAATACGGAGCCTTCACAAGAAGCTCACCAAACCGGTACCCTGAAGGATACCCAGCCTATCAATACCCGCGCCGGACTGCTGTCCCGCCTGAGCGGATTCTTCCGCCGCCGGGGCAAGACCCGTCTGGCCAATGAGAACGCGCGTCACGGTTACGCGATCACCAAGTACAGCACCGGCAGCATCAGTCAGCGCTGGCTGCTGGGTCAGCTGCACACCGACACCACGCAGATCAAACCCTGCTCGCTGGCTTCTGCCATGCCGCTGGGCATCATCACCGATGAAGCCTCCGCGGCCGGTGAAACTGTCGCCGTGGAACTGCTCGGCGCGATACCGGGAACCATCCGCGCGGTCGCCGCCGGAGCTGTTTCTGCCGGTGAAGCCATCTATACCGCCGCTTCGGGCCGTGTGCAGTCCCTGCCCAGCGCGGCCGGGACCTATTATCAGGTCGGTGTCAGTCTGACCGCCGCCGCTGCCAGCGGAGACGAGATCGAGATCATCACCTGCGTCCCCCGCAAACTCGTTGTCGAACAACCTATCTAACCCCATCAACAGAATGAATATGAATATCGAAAACCATCAAGAATTACAGCCCGGCCAGATCACTCTGGCCAATACTTCCCGCTTCGATGAAGCCTATCTCAGCGAACCTCTGACCGCCTACGCGGTCGGCTGGAGCGATGACGGCGTTCTTCAGGCCGATCTGGACTTTGTGGCTCCATCCGTCCTGGTTCCCAGACGCTTTGAATACCGCAAAGCCGATAACAATGATGAATTCCTGGAAGAGAAGGAAGACATCCGCGCCATCGGTGCCGACTTCCGCAGAGTCGAACCCAGCGGCGAGATCGTCCTGAACAAGACCTACAACAAAGGCCTGACCATGAGAGTCGATCTGGATCAGGTCAGCGGCATCCTCAACTGGCGGCAGCTGACCGTGGCCAAACTGCTGCGCCGTCTGCTGCGTGCCGAGCTCAAGCGGGCCATCACCCTGCTCTATGACTCCGCTACAGTTACTTCCGTCACCTGGAGCGGAGCCAGCGGCGAGGATCCCGACATGGATCTGATCACCGCCCTGCTGGGCGCGGCCAACAGCTCCGGTGTCAAACCTAACCGTGTCTTCTTTGGCGATTCCTCCTGGGCGGCACGCTGTCTCTCCTTGAGAGCGCAGTCCACCGCGGGCGGTTTTGCCTCCGCTACAATGACCCCGCAGATGCTGGCCGGGCTGGTGGGAGTGGATGAGATCCGCGTCTGCACCCAGCGCCGCCAGTCCACCGCCTCCACCAAGGCCGGTTTCGCCGAAAATCAAGTGCTGCTCTTCAGCGCCGATTCCCATCTCTCCACGGAAGACCCCAGCAACATCAAGCGCTTTGTGACTCCCTGCCAGGACGGCTCCCTCTACCGTGTCTATGAACAGGCCGTCACCAGCAAGATCACCGACATCACCGTGGAACATTACTCCAATATCGTCATCACCTCTTCACCGGGGATCGCGGTACTGGCAGTAAGCACCTCCTAGTCAAAAAGTAAAAACAAACCCCGTGAGCCTTACACAAAAAGGATCACGGGGTTTCTTGTTATTGCGGCAAAACGGCTTATGGATTTTTCATCTTCCAATAAACCAGCCCGCCGATGATCAGTATCTGGAGAATGACAACTGTATAAAACACTCGGTTAAAGGAAGATTTGCTCCGTTTGTGGCCGATGATGACCTCGCCCAGCAGGACAGCCGGACTGGCTCCGAGGGCCGCGTAGAAATGGAGTGTGTTCTCCGGCGTTCTCCACCAGCCTTTTACGGCGGAAAGCTTATCCAAAGCAAAAACGAGGAACGTCCACACGTTGACGATCGCTCCATAAATCAAAACCCAAACCGGCTCTTTGAGATACAAAAGACACATTCCGGCAAAAATCACCAATCCCAACAATACCCTCATCATAACGATCTATTTTCTGACACACGCTTTCGTGCTGACCCACAGGCTAAAAGACTCCGCTCATGAAATCAAGACACTTCCTCAAAATCTTTCTCTCTCCGCACGTCATAAAAAACTTCACAATTTCCCTCATAAAAGGTAGCATCAGGCGATGAATGAATTTCAGAAGACGACTCCATCAACGGCTTCGACAACCTCTTCGGTCAACAAGATGCCCTTCTTTGTGGCCGACGCGGTACTGATCCTGGCCTCTATTTGTATCCTCGCGTTCGCGCAGCACCCTCTCAGCGGTTCGGCCTGCTGGGCGCTGGCGATTATCCTGGGCTGCGGTGCCTGGATAGCGATCCTGCCCTGGTACCAGGAAAATAAAAACAATGCCGCGCTCTCGCAGCTGGACGGTCTCCGCAGCGTGAGCGAGTGCATCCAGCAGATGAACACCTTCTCCGCCGGCATGAACAGCGCCATTGCCTCGCTGGCCAATGTCCAGAAAATGACAGAAGCCTCTGCCAGAGCCGCTTCCGAGGCCGAGACCAAGATCGTGGAACATTCCCAGGACTTTGCGGAACGTCTGGCCCAGGCGGTCAACTATGAGAAAAGCTCCTTCCAAATCGAAATAGACAAACTCCGCCGCGTCGAGAACGACTGGATCAATACCGGCATCGGCATCATGGATCATGTACTGGCCCTGACCCACGCGGGCATCCAATCCGGTAAACCGGAGATCGCCGAACAGATGCGTCGGTTCCGCGGAGCCTGTCTTGACATCGCCGCGCGTGCCGGACTCCAGCCGTTCCTCCCGGCTCCTACCGATACTTATGATCCGGAAAAACATGTGCTGCCGCCCAATACACCGACACCGGAACCCGATACCAGGATCAGCCGGGTGATCGCTCCGGGCTTCAACTATCAGGGACAAATGGTTCGCAAAGCGATGGTTCTGGCGGAAAACATTGAATTTACCCAAGGCGAAGCCAAAACATCGGAAGATACCCCGGTGATCACTCAGAGCAATATGGAAAACACCTTCTCTTCCAGCAGCTCCGCTCCCGTGGAAGAACCGGCTCCGGAAGAAGCCGCGCCTGTCACCGAACAAGCTCCGGAAACACCGCAGGAACCTCTGCCGCCGAAACCGGCCGAACCCCTTGTGGAGCAAAAAGAAAAAGCTCCCGCCGAAGCGGATACATCCGACCTCTTCCGTCAGGAATCCTTTGAAAGCATCCTGAACGAAACGCCTCAGCCGGAAACACCCAAAAAACCCGAAGAGAACAATCAACTTCCCCTTTAATAAATCGCTATGAATGAATTAGCTCAATTATCAGAAACTTTTGGTAAACGTTCCGCGGAACTGAAAAGCCTGCCCATCGTGGCCGGATTCGACGGTTTCGTGGATGAGATCATTTCCGTTGTGGAAGAACGCTCCAGCCTGAAAGAATGGGCTCCCGTGGGGACTATCGCCCGTTTCGGTGAGCTGGTCTCCGCCGCTGCCGGTAAAAGCAGTCTGCGCGAGATCGTTGTCCACCGCATGGATGCCGGCGGATGCACGGTCAACCTCGGTGACGGAGTCGCCACACTGGGGATCCCTCTGCACGCGTTCGCCACACTGGGCGAGCCGATCCACTCCGCGTTCGCCGGACTGGTCAAGAAATGCGCCAGCTGCCGTTCCTGGGGCGCTACTCCGGGACGGACCCTGGCCTTTGAGTTCACCGATGGCAAATATATGCTCAGCGCGGTCTCTCAGCTGGCCGATTTCACTCCCGAATATCTGGATTCCATGCTGGCGGACGGCTTCTATCAGCAGTGCTGCGAAAAGGCCGGTCTCCTGGCCATGACCGACTGGAGCCTGTATCCGCACATGACTGCCTGCTGGGACAAGCTGAACACACAGGTCTTCAGCAAATTGCCCAAACGGATCCCCCTCTATCTGGACTTAGTGGATCCCTCCAGCCGCGCGGACGCTGACATCGCCGACATGCTCAAGGTCGTCAGCAAATTCGAGAACAACGTGGAAACCATCCTGGGACTGAACGGCGTGGAAGCCAACGTCGTCAGCCGGGTGCTGGGGCTGCCCGCCGGACAAGAGACCGAACAAAGCATCGCCGACCAGGCCGCAGCCATCCGCGCCAAACTGAATATCAGCGCGGTCGCCATCCACTGCGTGAAGATCGCCTCCATGGCCGATGCCTCCGGTTCCTATGCCGTGGCCGGTCCCTACTGCCCCAAACCCAAGAAGAGCACCGGCGCCGGTGACCGCTTCAATGCCGGTTTCTGTGCTGGAACATTGCTGAAACTTTCACAACGGGAAAGAC
>JAFZAR010000288.1 GCA_017557085.1 Verrucomicrobiota bacterium
AACGCAATTTTATAAGTTCTGTTGAAAATGCCGATAAAATCAGGAAACTCTCTGGAACATTATCCACCATGATGGATGATTATTTCCAGGCGTTGAAACAATCTAAGGGAACCATATCTCTTCCAGTGGACGGATATTCGGTGACGTATGACAAATTGAATAAATTGACTTGGTTGACAGGTAATGACTTCAAAATCCGTTTACAAGAAGCGGCCAGCGGTTTTCAGTCCCTTATTCCGATGATGATCGTATCCAACTACTTATTGAATCAACTCATTGAAAATAAAGGAGAAAATGCTTTAAATTTGAAAAGTGTTGAGGAAAGGGAAAGAATTTCAAAAAATATACAAAAAATACTTAAAGATAAAGAATTAGATGATAGTATTCGTTTGGAGTTGATTAAACAGTATCAAACAGAACTTTATAATCATCGTTTTATTAATATCGTTGAGGAGCCGGAACAGAATCTTTTTCCAAAATCACAACGGAATGTATTGAATGAACTTTTAAGGATCAATAATTCTATAAAAGGCAATCTGTTCATATTTACGACACATAGTCCATACATCATCAATTATCTGACGCTTGCCGTCAAAGCCGGAATACTTTATCACGATCTTTCTGGTATGTCTGAGGCAAAAGAAAAAATTGAGAAAGTTGTTCCCAATCAATCAGCTGTTTTTTCTGAAGATGTTGTTATATACCAACTTACAGAAGATGGAGAAATAGTTTCTCTTCCCAAATATGAAAATTTGCCCAGTGATGACAATTTTTTGAACAATTCGCTTTCTGAATCTAATCAATTGTTTGAACATCTGCTGGAGATAGAGGACGAGTACAAAACATGCTAGATTTTTTTGACGAAAAGTACAAAACCGAGCCGGCTCGGAGGGTTATTCAGTTCGGTATCAATGATGATCCAAAAGGTGCTTATACCACAGTAAAGGGTGATTCTGAGAATTGGAGCGCGGTAGTGAACAATAAAGCTCAGCAAAATTTACAATTCATTCCGGTAGATCACAATATCCAGATCAAGCATGAGGGGCAGGATCAAAGTATGTGTGATGGTATGGTGTATAATGAAGACAGATCCTGGATCGCGTTTATTGAGATAAAGGATAAACGTGCTGATTGGAAGACGAAAGCAAAGCAACAGCTGGAATCTACTATAAAAATTTTCAAAGAGAATCATGATATCTCACAGTACAAGTATAGATATGCTTATGCGGTGAACAGTCGTCATCCGAATTTTCAATATTCAGAGGCAGTAAGTATGCAGAATTTTTATAGTAAATGGAGATTTCACCTATGTTATCAACGGAAAATTGATCCTAAATAACTGCCATTGAAAAGATTGATAGGATTTATTGTTTAAGTATTTATTACCTAAAATAGGTTGCCTATTTTAGGTAATTTTCTTTTTTAGAAGAAGTGAAATTTAGAAAAAGAAAACCCCCCTGAGGAGTACTCAGGAGGTAAAAAAACTAATAAAACAAATAACAATACATGTCTCAATGGTGCGCGATACAAGGCTCGAACTTGTGACCTCTACCGTGTCAAGGTAGCGCTCTTCCACTAAGCTAACCGCGCACTAGCGGACGCGACAAATCCTACCCCTATAAAGGGAGAATGGCAAGGGGATTCTTAAAAAAAATCAGTTTTTATCGGATCAGCGGGCAGTCAGGAAAAAGGGCGATCTTTGTAAATATTTAAAATGACGAAGATTGTAAGGATTTTCCCGGCGCGCTTTTTTTGAGACGGCGCAAGCTGATGATTCTGATTATAAAAACGCTTGTCAAGCCGGGGAGGTGGTTTTACACTTTTTTCATAAAAGACCTGGGGTCTTATGACTTTGACCCGGGGAACAATATATAAATTATGTCTGAGAATCAAACCTCTAAGGAAGGATGCTCTTGCTGCTGCAGCAAAGCGGCGTCCATGTTGCCTCTTTTTAATCCCAAGTCTGTCGCCGTTGTGGGCGCGACTGAGAAGCCGAATTCCGTTGGCCGTACCGTTCTTTGGAACCTGATCAGCAGTCCGTTCGGCGGTCCTGTGTATCCGATCAACCCGAAGCGTCCCAGCGTGTTGGGCATCAAAGCCTATACCAGTCTTTTGGAATGTCCGGGCGAGGTGGATCTGATCGTGGTCTGCACTCCGGCCAAGACGGTCCGCGGCATCATTGCCGAAGCGGCTCAAAAAGGTGTCAAAGGCGCTGTGATCATTTCTGCCGGTTTCAAAGAGATCGGACCCGAAGGCGCTGAGATGGAACGCCAGCTGGCTGTGGAAGCTGCCAAGACCGGTATGCGCATCGTTGGCCCGAACTGCCTGGGCATCATGAACCCGGTGGGCGGCGTGAACGCTTCTTTCGCTCCGGCGGTGGCACTGCCGGGCGGTATCGGTTTCATCAGCCAGAGCGGCGCTCTGGGCTGCGCGGTGCTGGATTGGTGTCTGGATAACGGCATTGGTCTTTCCTGCTTTGCTTCCATCGGTTCCATGATGGATGTCAACTGGGGTGATTTGATCTCCTACCTGGGCGAAGACGAAAACACCAAGTGCATCGCCATTTACATGGAATCCATCGGTGACGCTCCTTCCTTCCTGGAAGCCGCCGCCAAGGTCTCTCCCAAGAAACCGATCGTTGTCATCAAGCCGGGCCGTACCGCGGGTGCCGCTAAAGCCGCCGCGTCTCATACCGGTTCCATGACCGGTTCCGATGACGTTCTGGATGCCGCTTTCAAGCGCGTCGGTGTCATTCGTGTGACCGAGATCTCTGAATTTTACAGCATGTTCAATGCTCTTTCCCGTCAGCCGCTGCCTCAGGGCAACCGCCTGACCGTCATCACCAACGCGGGCGGTCCTGGCGTGCTTTGCACAGACGCTCTGCTGCTGACTGGCGGTGTGCTGGCCAATGTCTCCAAAGAGACTGTGGAAGAGCTGAATACCTTCCTGCCTTCCGCCTGGAGCCATAGCAACCCGATCGATATTCTGGGTGATGCCAGTCCCGATGCTTATGCCAAGACTCTGCAGGTGGCCGGCAATGACCCTGCCAGCGATGGTCTGCTCGTTATCCTGACTCCGCAGTCTGTCACCAAGCCGACAGAGACTGCCGAACAACTGAAGAAGTTTGGTCAGATCGAAGGCAAACCTGTTTACGCCAGCTGGATGGGCGGCGGCATCGTGGCCGAGGGTCAGAAGATCCTCACCGCGGCCGGTGTCCCGGTCTTTGCTGAACCGGATACGGCGGCCAAGGTGTTCACCACACTTTACAATTACAAGAAGAACCTGGAAGCGATCAGCGCTCCCGCCGAGCCGACCGCCACAGCCGAGGAAGGTGCCAAGGCCCGTGCCGCGGCCGCCAAGATCATTGACGGTGTGCGCGCTTCCGGCCGTACCATCCTGACCGAGTACGAATCCAAGAAGCTCCTGGCCGCCTACGGCATCAACACCGTGCAGACCGAGATTGCCCGCACCGAAGAGGATGCCATCAAACTGGCCGAAGGAATGAAATTCCCGGTCGTGGCCAAGCTGCTTTCCGAGACCATTACCCACAAGACCGATGTGGGCGGTGTCAAGCTGAACCTCCAGTCTCCGGAAGAAGTCCGCAAAGCCTTTGTGGAGATCAAGACGGCTGTTTCCAATAACCCGAAATGGGGTCCGCAGCACTTCCAGGGTGTGACCATCCAGCAGATGGTCAAGCAGGAAGGCTACGAGATCATCCTCGGCTCCAGCCTGGATGGTCAGTTCGGACCGGTCCTTCTGTTCGGTATGGGCGGACAGTTGGTGGAAGTCTTCAAGGACAAAGCCCTGGGACTGCCTCCGCTGAATACGACCCACGCGCGTCTCATGTTCGAGCAGACCAAGATCTTCAAGGCTCTGAAGGGTGTCCGCGGCCGCAAGTCTGTGGATATGAAAGCCCTGGAACGCCTGATGGTCCAGTTCTCTCTGGTCGTGGCCGAACAGCCCTGGATCAAGGAAATGGATATCAATCCGCTCCTGGCCTCCGAAGAGCAGATCATCGCTCTGGATGCCCGTGTGATCCTGCACGATCTGGATACACCGGTGGAAAAACTTTCCAAACCTGCTATCCGTTCATAGCAGCCGCTTCTCTTTGAGAAGCTAGAAAAGACGCAAGGTTCCGATGCGAAAGAGGGGGCTTGCGTCTTTTTTGATAAGATGTTTGTTTACATAATAATAGGATTCATAGCCATAGCCATGCTGATCGCGGTCGCGCTGGTATCCCGCCGGGGATTCCTGACCACCATCAGTGTCCCGGAGGGTGCCTCCCGGATCGGCAAAGAAATTTTCTATGAATGCAAAGGGGTGACACGCATCGAGATCCCGTCCAGCGTCAAAGAGATACGCGGCGATTCCCTGGCCGGATGCTCGCGTCTTCGGGAATTTGTGGTTTCGCCCGATAATCCCTTCTATTGCAGTGTAAACGGAGTCCTGTTCAATAAAGATCAGACCCTCCTGATCAAATACCCGGCAGGCCGTCAGGGGCCTTACGTCATCCCGAATGGGGTAGAGACCATCAGTGACCGGGCCTTTTCCTGGTGTACGGGGCTGACCGCCGTCAGCATCCCTTCCAGCGTCAAAAAGATAGAAGACCGTGCCTTCTACAGCTGCCGGAAACTGACCTCGCTGGCCTCAGCCGCCTTCCATATCCAACTGGGTTCGGATGTTTTCAAGGACAGTGGCCTCTCCGAGGACCAGATCCGACCCTTTTCAGAACCACAGATAAACACAGATACACACAGATAAATATTTGTTATTGAATTATTTATTATTGTGTGCCACGTTCGGTGCGTGCGTCTGCATTTTGTTTGGTTCTGTCACCGGTTCCCGGTGAATACATGGGGGGGTACACTACCGGGGGTTACGCTTCGCTCACCCCCGGCTACCATCGTTTAACCCGTTCCGGGTTAATAAAATGGAGCCGTGCATCCGCACGGCTCGGCATAACGCAAAAAATCAGAGGTCAGGCATGAGGCTTTTCAATGCTCGCGTAAACATTGTGATTATGGATGCTTTCCATGTTTTCAGCCTCTACCAGATACCAGGTAACATCCTCGCGTTCATTTAACTTCTGCGCAACGTTGCGAACCACGTCCTCAACGAAAGCCGGGTTTTCATAAGCGCGTTCTGTTACATATTTTTCATCTACCCGCTTCAACAGACTGTACAAAGCACCGCTTCCGCTGCTTTCAATGATATCTATTACATCCTCAAACCAAATATCCGCTTTGGAGCGTAAATGCACCGTCACCTTTCCCCGCTGATTGTGAGCACCATATTGACTGATCGCCTTTGAACAGGGACACAATGTCGTTACTCCGGCCGTAACGATCATGACAATATCAACTTTATCCCCTTCAGAAGAAGCCTCAAACCGGACAAGATAATCCATCAAACCGAACTGTTTGCTTTTCGGAGCTTTTTTTTCTACAAAATAAGGAAAAGAAACATCTAAATGAGCTTTACGAGCTTTGAGCTTCGTGCGAATGGCGTTAAGAATTTTAGGAATGGAATCAATGTGAAAGTAATTCCCCTGCTCATTCAAAACTTCCAGAAAACGGCTCATGTGGGTTCCCCGGTAATGACGAGGCAGATCCACATACATTCCCAATTCGGCTACTGTGTTTTGGATCCCGTGAGCTTTATCCAGCGTTCGCAATGGATATCGAATGCCTTTGACACCTACTTTATCTATGTCAATCTGACGCTCGTCCGGTTCATTTTGCTTGTCACAAAGATTTGCCATGTTACCTATATTTTTGATTTAAATGGTTCGCTAAATTTTTCAATGCCTTGAAACGGTGACTGATCGAGTTTTTGACGGATTCACCCAATTCCGCAAAAGACTGCGTATAGCCATCCGGGATAAATAAAGGATCATAGCCAAAACCTTTTTTACCATGTCCCTCCAGCGCGATATGTCCTTCACAGCTCCCGGAGAAAAACTCTGTCTGTTCTATCAAATCCGAAAGATCAGCCAAATTGGAAACAGGAGTCAAAGCCATCACACAACGAAAACGAGCCTGCCGGGATGGAATCGGTATTCCGTCCAACTCTCTCAGAAGTTTAGCATTGTTCGCCTCATCCGGAGAATTTTCCATTCCAGTCCCCAATTCACCGGCAGCAAAACGCGCCGAATATATCCCAGGCGCTCCCTGAAGCGCGTCAACTTCCAAACCGGAATCATCCGCTAACAGCCAGCCTTCTTCATTGGAGAAAATATCCTCAATAACATTGTTCTTTTGACTAAACATCCAGCGCATCAAGGAAACATTTTTAGCCAGGGCGTTTTCTTCAAAAGTCGTCCCGTCCTCCACAATCTCTACTTTTTCAGGAATGACATCCAGAGAAAGCACCTTGTAAACAACGCTCTGCGAGTATTCCTGCAGCATCGCGCGGATTTCTTCCACTTTGTGCTTATTGTGGGTCACTAACAATATCGTACACTCTTTCATCTTATGATTGATCCGCTAATAATGTTTTCGCGTATTTTCGCGCGGCTTCCGTATGTCCTCCCAGCATTCGAGATAATTCCTCGACCCGCTCTTCCTTATCCAGTTGATGAGCCTGGACGTAGGTTTTGTTATTCTTGACTGTTTTTTCCACACGAAAATGAGTACTGCCGCTGGCGGCCACCGGAGCCAAATGAGTAATACAAAAGAGCTGTCTTTTCTTCGCGATCTTTCTCATCATTTTCCCGACAGCCAACGCTGTTTCTCCGCCGATATTGGCATCTACTTCATCAAATACCAGCACCGGAACAGAATCCGCTTCAGCCAATGCCGTCTTCAAAGCCAGCATCACACGAGCGATTTCTCCGGAAGAAGCCGTATTTTTCAATGGCTTGGGCGGTTCGCCCGGATTAGGGGCAAATAAAAACTCGACCCGATCCGGTCCGTTTTCCAAGGCTTTCCAGTTCTGCTTATCCTGCGACAGAGGTTCCATTTGTATCTTGAAAAAGCTACGGTTGAAGCCTAACTCCTTTAAATAGGAACAAATCTCTTTCTCAAGCGCGGGGATATATTTCTTTCGCAATGCCGTAAGATGTTTGCCTTTCTCTAACAAAGAGGCATACTCTTTTTCCGTTTCCAAGTTCAACTCTGCCAGCTCTACATCCCGATTCTCCAGCTGTTCCAATTTCTCACGAGCCTCTTCTCCAAACTTCAAAACATCCTGCACGGTACGTCCATATTTCCGTTTGAGTCCGCTGAGAAGATTCAGCCGCTCTTCCATTTGCTGAAGTTCCCGGGGATCCAAATCCACCTTATCCACATAACCGGAAACAGCAGATTGCAGTTCATATAACTGGCTGTTTAAGATTTCCTGCTGTTCCAGAATAGGTTACAACCCCTTTGGATCCAAACGGGAAGCATCCTGTAAAAGTTTTCCCAGCATTCCGCACTGGCTCAGGATCGAATTATCCTCCTCAGACAAAAGCTCCATCCCGGACTGGATCAATTTCAAAATATCCGCGGAGTGAGCTGCCCGTGTGTATCTGTCTTCCAAAAGAGAATCGTTTTCTGCATCCACACCGGCTGATTCGATCTCCTTCACCTGGTACCGCAGCATATCCAGCTGCTGCCGATAAACCTGTTCATCCACGACCAACTCTTTACGTTTTGACTCCAAAAGACGCAATTTTTTCAGGCAATCTTTGTACTCCAGAAGGATCGAATGATAATTCTCACTCGGTTTCTTAGAAAGTGAATCCGAACGGGCACAGCAAAATGAATCCAGTATTTGCAGCTGTTTCAGGGGATATAACAAAGACTGATGTTCATTGGGACCATGGATATCCACGAGTTCATCACCCAAAGCAGCCAGGATGGAGACGGATACCGGAGTTCCATTGATAAATTGACGATTTGCCCCCACCGCGCTCATGGAACGTTTGACCCGAAGCATTCCCTCTTCACAAGGTTCGATCCCCTTTTCTTCCAGAAATGGAGCGATCATATCCAGCATAGAATGGACATCAAATACCGCCTCCACCACAGCTTGATCCATCCCTGTGCGGATCATCCCCTTATCGCCACGCAGTCCCAGAGCCAAACCTAATGCGCCCATCAAAACAGATTTACCGGCTCCGGTCTCTCCCGTGATGATATTGCACTCCGGACCGGGTTCGATAGACAGATCATCTACCAATGCCAGATTCTTTACTCTCAGATATGTCAACATGATTTGAGCAATTTTTAATTCACAATTCCTACATCCGGGCACATAATTCGTGTGCGTGCTATTATATGAACAAAAGGCACTTCATTTTCAACTCTGAAAGTCAGAATGGAGAAAGGTTATTTCCCATTCGCAACCATTTTGCGCTCACCTATGTTTAGATTCTGTTTTCTTGGAAGCGGTACATCACAAGGAGTCCCCGTTATTGCCAAAGATTATCCGCCGGAGTTTCTGGCTAACCCCAAAAATCACCGGCTGCGCCCTGCCATCTATGTCGAAACTGAAAAAATAGCTTTTACAGTCGATACTCCACCGGAATTCCGCCTTCAAATGCTGAGAGAAAAAATCAAACATCTGGACGCGGTACTGATCACCCACGCGCATGCGGATCATATCATGGGAATGGATGACTGCCGGCGTTTCTGCGATATCAGTGGAGATCAGCCCCTGCCCGTGTACGCCATCCAGCAAAGCATGGATTTGCTTCGTAAAATCTTTTTCTATGCTTTCAGAGAAGGGCCTCATCCTCACGGATATTTCGTTCCTGAACCGCATATCGTCACCTCTGAATTTCAATTAGGGGATTTGACTGTCCGGCCTCAGCTTTTGGATCATATCTATATCACATCCTGCGGCTATCTTTTTATCCAAAACGGGATCAAAAAATTAGCTTATCTAACTGATTGCAAATATGTTCCTGATAAAGTGATTGAAGATGTCAAAGGTGTGGAAGTCGCTGTTTTAGATGGATTGCGCATCAAACCGCATCCTACCCACATGAATCTGGAGGAAGCGACGGCCGTTGCGGAACGGATCCAGGCTAAAACCACCTATCTCACCCACTTGACTCATGCTTATGATCACGATGTGCATCAGGCACAGATCAGCAAAGAACACCCCAATCTCTTCCTGGCTTGGGACGGGTTGTGGATCGATCTGTAAAACACGCCCCTAGTAAAAAAGCGGAGCTGTACGCTCCGCTTTTTTATTGAACACAAATTCTAACTTTGCTTGGCAGGAGTATCCGCGGATGCCTCGCCGATTTGGATACCATCCAGTTCCTCGCCTTGACGAACCAAACGGGCACTGTTGAAGACAACCAGCAATGATCCCGCGTTATGAAGCAAAGCGGCTACAATGGGATTGATATATCCCCAAGACGCAAAACCTAATCCGAAGATAATGAAAAGCGTACCGAAAAGGAAATTCTGATTGATCACCGAACGCGTAGAACGAGAAAGCTTTACCAGAAATGGTAAGCGCTTCAAGTCGTTATTCATCAGCGCGATCGTAGCAGAATTGATAGCAACCTCACTGCCGGCGGCTCCCATCGCGATACCAACATCACCGGCAGCTAAAGCAGGCGCGTCATTCACACCGTCACCCACGACCGCCACGCGATATCCGCGTTCACGCATCATCGTGACAAACTCAACTTTATCCTGAGGCAGACACTCGGCAACGATTTCTTCACAACCGATTTCCTTAGCCACACGCGCTGCCACCGGACGACGATCACCAG
Source organism: Verrucomicrobiota bacterium (assembly GCA_017557085.1). Classification (GTDB taxonomy): domain Bacteria; phylum Verrucomicrobiota; class Verrucomicrobiia; order Limisphaerales; family UBA1412; genus UBA1412. The sequence continues at coordinate 9,716 of JAFZAR010000288.1, forward strand.
TCACCATGGCAATACGGCGAACTCCGTTCTGCATGAGATCCGCCAGAGATTCCTTAGCTTCCGCACGGGTTTCATCCTGCAAACCGATCCAGCCAATGAATTGGCCGTTGCGGGCTACAAACAAGACGCTAAAACCTTCCGCTTCATTCAGATCAACAGAATTTAGAAAATCGCCCGAAACACCATTATCTTTCAGCCACTGAGATCTGCCAATGATCACTGCCATGTTTTCCACTTTCGCGCTGACACCACGTCCCGCAGTTTCCGAAAAATCTGATGGTTCAGAAAGCTCTATTTCCGCCTCTTTCGCAAGGAGATTGATCGCCTTGGCCGTAGGGTGATTGCTGTACTTTTCCGCAGAAGCCGCAATTTGTAGTAACTCAGCAGGCTGGACTCCTTCAACAGGATAAAGACGATTCACGATCAATTTACCCTGGGTCAGTGTTCCAGTTTTATCAAATACAAACGCATTGATACGTGCAGCCAATTCGATATCACTGACATTTTTGATCAAAATACCTAAACGCGCGGCAGCTGAAAGAGCCGCGACCATGGCGCTTGGTGTCGCCAAAATGAATGCGCAAGGACACGCAACGATCAAAACTGCAATCACACGTTCCAGATCAAATGTAAAAGCCCAAACCAATGTCGCAATAACCAGCACCATCGGTGTGTAATACTGCATATACTGGTCAATAATGCGCAGAATAGGCAAACGGGTCTTCTCTGCCGCCAGGATCAGATTATGGACTTGTCCTAATGTCGTATCCTGACCGGCACGGGAAACTCTGATTTCCAGTACACCTGTCAAATTTTGTGTACCTGCGAAAACTTCATCACCGGGCTTCTTATCCACCGGCAATGATTCACCGGTGATATTTGCCTGATTAAAAGAACCTTGTCCTGATACGATCACGCCATCTGCAGACACATTATCACCGGGACGCACACGCACCACATCCCCAATCTGTAACATACTGACTGGAACTTCTTCTTCTGTTCCATCTTTTAAAAGCCGGCGTGCTTTTGTGGGAGCCAGCTTGATCAGAGATTCAATAGACTTTCTCGCACCATCCGCCGTCCGCATCTCAATGATCTCTCCCAGCAGCATAAAGAAAGCCACAATACCTGCTGTTTGGTAATTACCGGACGCAAATGCAGCCATGACGGCTAAAGTTACTAACTCATTGATGCTCAGTACCCCTTTGAATAAATCTTTGATCGAGGTCCATACAATGGGTACTCCCATGATCAATGCTCCTATCAGAGCACTCATCGCGGAAAGCATACTGTCCGAACCATAAAAGCGATCCAATACAAACGAGTTAACAATAAAAAGCACCCCCGCCAGAGTCACTTGAATAGGCAGCAAAGTATGCTCATGGTCGTGTCCGCATCCGCAGGAAGGGCCATGCTCATGGTGATGATCCGCACATTTGCAGTGATCATGCTTATCATGATGGTGACAACACTCTGTATGATCGTCGTGAGAATGATGTTTAGATTCCATTGTGTCTTGATTTCCTGTTTACCTTCTGCGTGTTGAAGTTTGAGTTGAAGCACCTTCCGCGGCTGATTTTGCTTTATCCTTCTCACGCTGTGACTTCATCTGCTCCCGGTTGAGCTGTATCCGCAATTCACGCTCTACCCCGTCACGAGGCGGAATATAAAAGGTATCATCGGAATTGGTTAAAATAGTCTGCATCGTTTCTGCCATCAGACGTTCTTTAAATAACTCCGGATTCTTTTCATAATAAGGAAGTTGCTCAGAGAACGACTTTGCTTCCGATGCCATTACGCGAACGATTTGATTACTGCGTGTGACACCGTCAGCTAAAATGGTGGAAGCCTGTCCTTGGGCCGCGTTGATCGTTGTCCTTGCGTAAGATTCAGCCTGATTCACGGCGGTACGAGCTTCCTGTTGTGCGCTCAGCACCTGATCGTAAGAATCCCGCACAGACAGCGGCGGACTGGTTTGAACATCAATACTTTCCACCGTCACCCCTACTTTGTATTCCTGTATCAGCAAAGCGACTCTCTGACGCACAGACTCATTGAATGCTATCTGATCCTTATAGATGGCATCCTCCGCGGTATGATGTGCCGCGGCATAGAAAATAGAATTGTTCAATATATTCTGAAGCAGATTGGTTGGATCCGTAAAATCAAACTCATAATTCAAAGCCATGTTGGGATTTAAACGATATTTCATCGTCGCACGCGCATGCATGACATTTCCATCCGCAGAAATCACATATCCATCTGCCAGCGGACGTAAATAATTAAGTGCAGGAGGAAGTTTTCCTAATTTTTCATCTTCCGGATCAATAGGATACCAGCCACCTGTGGACAATACTGTGCGGCTCTGACCTACAGAGATGCGAACCACTTCCTCGATCGGATATGGAAGCGCCCAATGCAGGCCCGGTTTAAGTATCTGTTCTTCACCTACACCAACAGGCTTACCAAATCTCAGTTTGACAGCGATTTCATCCGGCTGTACTGAAAAAGTCAAACTGTAAATGAAAGCGATCACCAAACCAACGATGATCAACTTCACGATTTTGAAGCTGCTGTCCAAAGCCTCGCCCAAAGCACGAGTACCGGCATCATCCGGCGGAGGAGGAATAGAGGAAATATCCTTTCTGCCGCCTTGGCGATTCTTCATCAGCTCCTTAATGCTGTTTTCCAGTTTATCACTCATGTTGTGCTTGTTTTACTTTTCCGGAGCGGGAACCACAGAAACATTGCTGTTCGTACTGCCCGATTTCAGCAAATTGAAAGGTGTTGTCTGTGAATCAAAAATTAAAGTGGTACGATCCTTCAGAGAATTTTCCAAAGCATTTCTGCGGAAATTGAAAATCGCCAGATCCGGATTCTGTTCCAAAACTTCATAATATTTAGAAGCCTCAGCTTCAGCCTCACCTTCAATTTCAATCGCTTTGGCATTTGCCTCGGCTAAAATGCGATTGGCCTCGTTATCTGCACGGGAACGGATCACGCGAGCTTCCTTTTCACCTTCGGCCTGGAACTGTCTCACGCGAGTTTCGCGTTCAGCACGCATACGATCCATCACTTTGGTGGTGATGCTCTCCGGTAATCCTAACTGTTTGATCCTTACAAATTCCACATCAATACCATAGGATGAGGCAGCCTTTTCTTTGACTCCGGCCAGGATAGCAGCCTCGATCTCATCAAATTGAATGCTGGCATCATTGGTTGAAATGATATCAGAGAATTGATGCTGCCCGATGACCGCGTTTTTAGAATTACGGATCAGAGGTTCCAGCGCGGCTTCAGCCTTGAGTTTATCACCGTTCAAACTCTCCAGATAAAGCCGCGGTTCAGCCACTTTCCAACCGCCAAAAACAGTCAC
>JAFZAR010000289.1 GCA_017557085.1 Verrucomicrobiota bacterium
ACGCCCTGGATGAAAACGAACGGGGCGGCTTCCAGCTGCTTGTCCGCCAGATGATGGATGCTGTCGGCAAGAAATACGCCGTCCATGAGATCGTCTGGAAACCGGAAGAGGACGGACGGCTGACCGCCGAACTGCGGTTCGTGCCGCTGTGGTGCTTTGAGAACACCACGGGACGGCTCCGGTTCAAGCCGGAGGAATTCGGCAGTCAGAGCCAGCCTCTGGAGGAAGGCGGCTGGATGGTTAGCGTAGGGGAGGGGCTGATGATGGCCTGCTCCGTGGCCTGTCTGTTCAAACAGCTCCCGCTGCAGGACTGGCTGCTCTACAGTCAGCGGCACGGCACCCCGGCCGTTCTGGGGACCAGCTCCGCGGAGCGCGGCTCGGAGGAATGGAACGATATGGCGGAGGCTTTGCGCGAGTTTGCCGTGAACGCCTCGGTGCTGATCTCGCCCTCCGAGAGCATCCAGGTGGTGGACCGCGGCAGCGGCGGCACGCTTCCGTTCCCGGCGCTGGTGGAGGAGATGACCCGCTCCATCATTTCGCTTTGGCGCGGCGGCGATCTCTCCACGCGTTCCATCCACTACGGCACCGGCGCTTCCATGCAGCAGGATGAAGCGCTGCTGCTGGAGACGGACGACTCCGAATGGATATCCGAGACGCTTCATTCCTATCTGGACATCTGGGTGATCCGCTATCTGTTCGGCCGGGATGTCCAGCCGCTGGCGCGCGTCCATCTGAACAATTCCCAGCGTTCCAATGTGGATATGGACCTGAAAGTGGATGAATTCCTGTTGAAGCATCACGCGCCGCTTTCACTGCGCCAGATGCTGGAACGCTACCAGCGGTCCATGCCGGCTCCCAATGAAAAACTGGTCCTGGACGAAACCGATGAAACCTCTGCTGAAAAATCAACCGAAACCCGTACCAACTGATGAAAACCGAATATACTGAACTGACTGCCTGTACCTGTCCCATCCACGCCCGTGATCAATGGGTGCTGCTCGCGCCCCTGGGGGATCATCCCCACGAACGGGGCATCCAGCGTGTGGACGAGGAATCCCTGCGCCGGATCGTGGGCGCTTTCCACAGTCTGTGGGGCCGTTTCAAACGCGCCCTGGTCGGACGCAAGATCTACTGCGGCCACCCGGACGCTCCCGATCTGGCGGACCGTTATCCCGATCACACCGTTTACGGTCTGATCAACGATCTGGAACAGCGCGCGGAGGGGCTTTATGCCCGGCTCACGCTCACCGAAGAGGGAGCCAAACTGGTGAACGGCGGGGTGCGCTGGCTCTCGCCCTACTGGAAAGCCGAGGAGATCGGCCGCGCGGACAGCCGCAAAGTCTATCGCCCCGTGGAGCTGGTCTCCGTGGGACTGACCCGGCATCCCAACATTCGCGGCGAGTCACTGGCCAACAGCCGGAAAACACCGGGTCAGCCTTCCTGGCCTCAGATGAAGACAGAACCGCTGACCGCCAACCTGAGAGAGCGCTACACCGCTTCGTTGAGGGTCCTGCGTGGCAGGGAAGAGATCACCGCATTGGTGAACGAAAAACGTGCCTCCGGCCAAAGCTACGATGACGCGTTCCAGATGTTCTTCCAATAGAAAAAAAGAACCACGGATAGACACGGATAAGCACAGATAATTTGTAAAAAAATCCCCGGCGGGGTGGACCGTCGGGGGGGTGTTTTTGGCTCGCCCTCCTTGCTGGTGGGCTTCGCTTTTTCTTTTTTTTAGCTCAAAAAGACTCAGGATTCGGATCTATTGAACTGGGGAGAGGGTTACACGGAACCCGCAATCGATGTAGCCGTTGTCCGGGCGGGTGCCGCTCCGGTTCGCTGAACGGCAGTAGTACGCGTAGGAGTAACAGCTGCCGCCGCGTACCACGCGGCTCGAGCCCGAACTAGCACCTTTGGGATCTGTTACTGCTGAAGATGGATAATCTCCATACCAATCCAAACACCATTCCCAGACGTTCCCATGCATATCGTATAGCCCCCAGGCATTCGGCTGTTTTTGTCCCACCAGATAAGTCTTGTAATTGCTGTTGTAGTAATACCAGCCCACTTCATCCATTTCGGGACATTGCTCTTTATCGGATAAATTCTTTCCGCTGTTCAGGGCGGTCGTTGTTCCGGCACGGCAGGCGTATTCCCACTGCGCTTCGGTCGGCAGAGCGTATTCATACCCCTCCGGCAGACGGCCCGCCGCCTTCTCGATCTCCGTCAGCTTCTTGCAAAACTCCATCGCGCCATACCAGCTAATCGTATCTGCTGGCAGATCGGCTCCTGTGAACTCGGAAGGATTGGATGGCATGATGGCTCTGTACTGCGCCTGTGTGATCTCATACTTGCCCAGCCAGTACCCTTTGGTCAGAGTCACTTCATGCTGTGCTTCATCATCAAACCTGCCCATTTCGTCCTCCGGGCTGCCCATCGTGAACGTACCCGGCTCGATCCAGATCAGGTCCAGATTGACATTGCCCGTCAATGGGATGGTGATGTCTTTGTTGTGGGTATCTTCGCCCTTGGCGCAGAAGAACAATTTTTTGTCACTTAACGCGATTTTGTAAGGGCTGGACGTGGATTGCACTTCCGTCCAATTTACCGCGTCAGCACTCTGGAGGAGCGTTCCGGTGTAGGTTAAAATGAGGTTGTTCCCCGTTACTTCATAGCTGAGAGACGGAGCCTCAGCTTGAGCGGTCATTCCCGTTAAAGCTAACACCAGCAGACCGGCCGTGAGTTTTAAATTATTCATATAAAAAACACCCATCCGTTCAATGGGTTCCTGAAAAGGAAGATAGCACATATTTGACAATCATGCAAGGGCAAAAATAAAAAACATCTGTGTGTATCCGTGTCCATCCGTGGTTCTTTTATCCAAATGAAAAACCCCGGCATACAGGGGAAAAGTATGCCGGGGAATGGTTGGTTCTATTGAGTTAGAACGAAGAAAGGGGGATCAGCCTTTGAACTTGCGGCAGATCAGGGAGGCGTTGTGTCCGCCAAAGCCGAAAGAGTTGCTCAGGGCCGCGTTGACGGTGATCTCTCTGGCTGTGTTGGGAACGCAGTCAATATCGCATTCCGGATCTTTGTGTTCGTAGTTGATCGTGGGCGGAACGATGTCGTTTGCCACGGAGAGCGCACAGACGGCCATTTCGACCGCGCCGGTCGCGCCCAGCATGTGACCGTGAGCGCCTTTGGTGGAGCTGACGGCTGTATGAGAAAGGTTGTCGCCGAAAACGGACTTGAGAGCGAGGACTTCGGCCACGTCACCGGCTTTGGTCGAGGTGGCGTGAGCGTTGACATAGCTGATATCTTCCGGGTTCATTCCGGCGGTGCGGAGAGCCATCTTCATGCAGCGTGCCGCGCCTTCGCCGGTGGGCGAGGGAGCCGTCATGTGGTAAGCGTCAGCGGTGTTGCCGTAGCCGACCAGTTCGGCATAGATTTTGGCACCGCGTGCCTTGGCGTGTTCCAGTTCTTCCAGTACCAGCACGCCGGCGCCTTCACCCATCACAAAGCCGTCACGTTCCGCGTCAAAGGGACGGGAAGCGTGCTGAGGATCGTCGTTGCGGGTGCTGAGGGCTTTCATGGCGCTGAAACCGCCGATGCCGATGCAGGTGATGGCCGCTTCGGCACCACCCGCGAACATAATGTCCGCGCTGCCGAATTTGATGGTCTGCCAGGCTTCGCCGATGGCGTGAGTGGAGGTTGCGCAGGCCGAGCAGGTCGCAAAGTTAGGACCACCCAGACCGTGGAAGATGGAAAAGAGCCCTGAGCCCATGTTCTGGATGAGCAGAGGGATCATGAAAGGGGAAAGACGGCGCGGTCCGCGTTCAAAGAGGACACGGCACTGGGATTCCGTGGTGGAAAGTCCGCCGATGCCCGAACCAAAGAAGCAGCCGATC
>JAFZAR010000290.1 GCA_017557085.1 Verrucomicrobiota bacterium
CGATCAGACCGGGGATATCACCTCCAAGCCGCCTTTATACACATGGCTGGCCGCGGTTTCCACTTTGACGCTGGGCAAGGGCAAAATCAATTTGGTGACACTGTACTTGCCTTGTTTTCTCTCTATACTGGGATGTGCCTTCTTGATTTATTTGTTGGGACGACCGGTGCTGGGATGGCAAGCATCAGCGTTTGGGGCGATGGTGCTGGTCATTTCACCTATGGGGATGAAAATGGTTGCCCTGGCACGGACAGATCCGCTTTTTGCCTTTACCATTACCCTGACAGCGGTGCTGGGGTATAACGCCTGGAGCAAAGGAAAAGGCTGGACTTGGTTTTGGCTGGCGGCGGCTTTGAGTGCTTTGACGAAAGGGCCTCTGGGGCTTCTGCTGGCAAGCGGTGGTTTTCTGAGCTACTTCTGGAACAAGAAAACACAGCTGGAACAGCCGCAGATCATCATTTCCTGGCGCTGGCTGCTGGGCATCATATTGTTCCTTATTCCAACTCTGGGATGGTTCTTGCTGGCCTATCATGTAGAAGGAGAGGCGCTGATCAACAAAATGATCAAATCCGAGTTGGTGGGACATGCTGTTTCCTCACATTACGGGATACCGGGACAAGGTTTTGTATTGGCGCCACTTTACCTGATCAGCCGTTTTCTGCCTTGGAGTCTGCTGGGTTTGGCCGAATGCGTCCTGATTTTCCGCAAACCCGCGGAGAATCCCAAAGAGCGCCGATTGGAACGATTTCTTCTTGTCTGGATCATTGCAGGTGCGGTCATCCTGGGAATGGGAACTCATCAGCGAGGTGATCTGATTCTGCCGCTGGTGCCGCCATTATCATTGCTGGCCGGACGCTTTATCCTGCGCTGGCTCCCTGTTAAGTTGAAAGAGAATCCCGTTTACTTCCTGCGGACTGTGGGCTTTACCGGTGCATTGGGACTGGCGCTGGTCATGACCTACAATCAGTGCATCTTTTCCAAACAAAAAGTGACATATCGCACAAAAGCAGTGGAAAAGATCGCCAGCAATATTATAGAAGCAAAATACGATCTGAACCAGCTGCACCACCATAAAACACCCTTTGCCTTGCAGTTCTTCCTGAACACGATGACACTGGAGACTTTGCCGGAAGAGGTCGCACCGCTGATGCGGTCGGACACCCCGTGTCTGCTAACTGTCAGAAATCTGGAAGAATTCGAGAAACTGCTGGGTGAAGACCCTCCGTCCTACCGAATTGCTTATCGCTGGTACCTGGACGATGAACCCATCATGTACCTGATAGCCAATGATGCCTCAGCGCGGAACGTATCATTACTGACATCCCATACGCGGCGGTTCAAATCCTCTACAATTCATACCGAATAACCGGATTTTACAATTTAAGATTGAATAACACGGTTGTTTTCCTCACAATAACCGCCGTTGTATAACATACGATGATACAACACCTCTAACGTCGGGACGTGGCTCAGCTTGGTAGAGCGCTTGCTTTGGGAGCAAGATGTCGCAGGTTCAAATCCTGTCGTCCCGACCATTTTTTTTACACTTTTCCCGTTTTAGAATCCTTTTAATTTTAATAATATATGTTTAAGAATAAGTAGTTATATTGCATTTATTTATCTTACGATAAACATTGTTTATACAAAAATTGGTATTAGAAATACTCATTCATATTGGCGTTTTTGGAGTTATATGGCTTTTGAGTTGACAAAAAGAGGCTGGTCATGAAGACTCTTGACAAGGGAGACAATCACAAAGGGGGTCTCCGCGAAGGATACGATTATGGAATTTCCGAAACCGACACAGCAGCAAGCTCGATGGTTATGGCACAGTCTGACGGCGTTAGCCGTTGGGGTTCTCGTGGCTATGGCTGTATTTTTGCTTTGGGGAGCGGCGTGGCTGGCCAGTAAGTTGTCCGCCGTACTGATACCGCTGGCGGCCGGTGCGATCCTGGCTTGTCTGCTGGATCCTCTGGTTGTCTTTCTGGCCCGATGGAAGGTCAAAAGGAGATTGGCGGTGCTGATGGTGTTTGCGGTGATCGGCGGGATCCTAGCCTTGGTGCTGTCTTGGTTGATACCTATATTAGTTTTTGAAGTAGATGATTTTATAAGGAATTCTCCGAATTTGTTGAATAAGCTGAGGCTGTATATGGAAACCCAGGTGAATCATTTCAATGAATCCCTGGCGGCATCCGGCTGGGCAGATCGTCTGAGGATCGCCTGGGATCAGGGGGTAGGCGATTCTTTCCAGAAGTGGTTCGGTAATGTATTCGAGGTCGCGGGAACATGGATCATGGGGCATATTTCCCGTGTGCTTTCGCTGGGGAGTTTCCTGATCGGTGTCATATTAGTGCCGGTTTATACCTATTATTTTCTGGTCGAAAGAGAAACGATCCATACACGCTGGCGCAATTATGTGCCTCTATGGGAATCCAAGGCCAAGGAGGAGGCGATCTGGTTCCTGAATACAGTCAGTGAATCCATGGTGGTGTTTTTCCGTGGACAAGTGCTGGTTGCGTTGTGCGAAGGTATATTGCTGACCATTGGTTTCCTTTGCATTGGAATGAAATATGCCATTTTGATCGGCGCGGCGGCTGGCGTTTTCAGTATCATTCCTTATTTAGGGATGGCTCTTTACATTATTCCGGCTGTCCTGCTGGCCGGAGTACAGTTCAATGATTGGATGCATCCGCTTCTTGTGGTGGGACTTTACATCATAGTACATCTTTTCGATGGTTACATTGTCTTCCCCAGGGTCATTGGTGACAGGGTCGGTATGCATCCGGCTATCATTATCGTGGCAGTTCTCGTGGGTGCGACCTTGATGGGTGGTATTCTGGGTGCACTTCTGGCCATCCCGGTGACAGCAGTTTTGCGCACACTCATGTTCCGGTATGTCTGGATGCGGGGAAAGGATATTCGCGATATTCGCGAACTTTAGAGACACATGAGCGGAATAATGCCTTTCATTTATGTAGCGGCCGGCGGTGCCGTAGGATGTGCCTTGCGCTACGGAGTGGATCAATGGATCAGTCGGGCTCCTTGTGTTTTTCCTGTAGGGACTTTTGTTATCAATCTGACCAGTTGTTTTCTGATGGGTGTTTTCGCTGCGTTCGCGTTCACTCGTGGGGGCTGGATGAGCCAGGAAGGAAGATTTCTTTTGATGAGCGGTTTTTGCGGAGGATACTCTACGCTGTCCGCGCTGGGGCTTCAGACCTTGCATTTGATAAAAATCCATCATTACGGATACGCGGCGTTCAATATCCTGGGAACTCCCGCGGTTTGTTTACTGGTGTTGTGGGTCGGCTACTGGCTGGGATGCAGTTTAGCGGCCATGCATCATTCTTAAAGAGAAACCATTTTGATAGGCAGCGCTACTGTGAAACAGATCCAAGATTGTCATCTTTACACATTTATTGACGGGGCTTACTTAAACGACCGCCAGCCGGAAGATGTGGCTCGTGCATTGGTGGATGGCGGATCGGATATCATTCAGTTAAGGATGAAAAACGCCTCCGAGGAAGAGATGATCCATGTTGCGGAACGAGTCCATCCTATTACCCTGGCTGCCGGAGTGCCTTTGGTCATCAATGATCACATAGATGCCGCGCTGGCTGTTGGAGCAGAGTATATCCATCTGGGACAAGAAGATTTTTTTGACGGCGGATATCATACAGTGCAAGATGTGTTTCAGGGAAAGACGGTTTCCGGTGGGCTTCCTCATGTCGGATTGAGCAGTCATGCCCCGGCTCAGGCACTGAGAGCTGTTGATGCCGGTGCTGTTTATTTGGGCGTGGGGCCGGTCTTTGCTACCCGGACAAAACCGCAGGCAGTTCCGGTGACTTTGGAATATGTCCGCTGGGCTTCTGAGAATATCCGTATTCCCTGGTTTGCGATTGGAAGTGTGAATTTGAGCAACTTGGAACAGGTCATGGAAGCCGGAGCCAGACGCGTGTGCGCTGTTTCCGATATTCTCAACGCACCGGATATTGCCGGGCGTTGTCGTGAGTATAAAAAGATACTGAGTCATTTTGAATAGCAACAGAAGAATTGAATTAAGATAATTTTATGGCAGATAGAGCAAATAGTTTCCCCCAGAATGTTCCTGGGCGGTATTTTGTGGATAGTCAATGCATAGACTGTGATTTATGCAGTGAAACGGCGAGAGGCAATTTCGCGCGCAGTGATGAAGGCCATGCTTATGTAGCCAAACAGCCGGAAACCCCGGAAGAGGAAGACCGTTGTGCGAGAGCTTTCTCCTCTTGTCCCGTAGAAGCTATCGGGAGAGATGATTCCTAAACATCATCGCACCACTTTGAAATAATCTCTTGCGGGGTGATCCCGCTATTTCTTAAGGCACGCAGTGAAAGTGAGTCACAGCGCTTTGCCAGGCGATTTCCATTTTCGTCTGTCACCAGCGGACAATGATAAAAACGGGGGGATTTCAGTCCCAATGCCCGATAAAGAAGAAGCTGTCTGGCCGTGGAGAGAAGCAGATCGGCTCCGCGAACGACTTCTGTGATTCCCATTTGCGCGTCATCCACAGTAACGGCCAGCTGATAGGAGGGGAGATCATCATGCCGCCAGACGATAAAATCGCCAAAGTCCGCGTTTTCACTTTTCCCCGCGATAAAAGATTGTTCTCCGAAATGCCCGTCATGGAAACGGATCGTTTCTCCATCCGGAACCCGAAAACGCCAGACGATTTGTGTCCCGCGGGGAATATCACGGATAGAGCGTTCCCGGCATGTTCCGGGATAGATCGGTTCTCCATCCGGGGAAGGATGCGGCGCTGAGGCAGCCTGAGCCACGTCCTTACGAGAACAGATGCAAGGATAAATAAAACCGTCTTTTTTCAACCGCTCAAAGGCTTCCCGATAGAGCGGCAGTCTTTGACTTTGCCGGATGACATCACCTTTCCAGCGGATCCCTAACCACAGAAGATCTTCCACGGCTGCCTGACTGAATTCGGGTTTACAGCGTTGAAAATCCAGATCTTCATCCCGATAGATAAGCCAGCCGTTATGTTTTAAGGCTCTGGAATAAGCGGTGTAAAAAGTGCGCGCGTGTCCCAGATGCAGATATCCGGTCGGGGAAGGAGCGATGCGTCCCCGGTACGGAGTTCCCGTTTCACACTGATCAGAAAGGTTCATTGGGATTTTGCTGAAGCCATTCGCCCAAACCGGGAATGGAATGACCGAGTATCTCTTCGGTCTGGCTTATATCCAGCGAAGTATCCGGAGCGCGAGGCGCCCCTTTGTATTCCCGCAAAGAGCCTTCCCGCATGAGCGGTTTTACATCGGTATAGATTCCTGCCAGAAGAGTCGCGATCTCATATCTGGAAAGCCGTTTTCCACCGGCGACATGGACGATCCCGGCAACTTGTTTCTCCAGCAGTTCGGCCACGATCTCCGCTGTCAGTTTAGCGGCGATCGGGCAACGGTACTCATCGGAAAAGAAACAAAGCTCTTTGCCGGCTTTCCAGGCATTGCGGATCTCCTCATTGAATCCGCGATTTCCTCTGGGTGAGATACCGCCGTTCAGCGAGGTGCGAATGACAGTATGTCTTGGATTGCTCAGAATGTACTGTTCGGCTTCCGCTTTGGTTTCTCCGTAGATGCTCAGCGGGTTGACGGGATCTTCCGGCTGATAATTCCCTCGTTTTCCGTCAAAGACGAGATCAGTTGAAAAGAGAAAAAAGGGGATATCCGACGCAATATCGGATAAAAATCGAGTAGTGAAAACATTGACTCTGCGAGCCAAACCGGGATTTTGCTGACAAATCACACTGCTGCTGATAGCGGCGCAGTGGATGACGGCGGCAGGATGATCTTTGACAAAAGCATCCATCACCTGACCGCAGTTGGTCAGTTCGATCTCCCGATGGGTGATGCCCCGAACCGGAATGCCTTTTGCGGAGAGAGTCTTGACAAGATAACTGCCGATAAGACCTCCCGCGCCTGTTACCCAAACAGGGGCATTACTGTGTTTATTTTCCGGCTTGTCCTGCATTGTGTCTATATAATTACGCGTTATACGCGGTAGAAACGGTATTACCTCCGTGGCCGGTCCAGTTTGTGTGGAAGAACTGTCCGCGAGGCTGATCTATCCGTTCATAAGTGTGGGCACCGAAATAATCCCTTTGAGCCTGTAAAAGATTGATGGGCAAACGTGCCGCGCGGTATGAATCATAGAAAGCCAGCGCGGTGGAAAATGCCGGAACAGGGATCCCTTTCTTGGCGGCTGTGGCAATGACATTGCGCCAGGCCCGCTGGTTGTCCTTGATGGCTTTGCGGAAGAAATCATCCAGGAGCAGACATTTCAATTTGGGATTCTTGTCAAAGGCTTCTTTGATCTTTCCCAGAAAGACACTGCGGATAATGCAGCCGCCGCGCCACATCAGGGCAATATTCCCATAGTTCAGTTTCCAGCCGTATTCCTCTGCCGCTTCACGCATCAGCATATATCCCTGAGCGTAGGAAACGATCTTGGATGCGTAAAGAGCTGAGCGTATTTCCGCAATGAATTTGTCCCGATCAGTGGAAATGGCAGGTCTGGGGCCTTTCAGTTTGCGAGCCGCCTTGACACGTTCTTCTTTGAGAGCGGAAACACAGCGCGCGAAAACGGCTTCCGCGATGAGTGAAACCGGCATTCCTGTGTCCAGAGAGGTATTGACTGTCCATTTGCCGGTGCCTTTTTGTCCGGCAACATCCAAGATTTTGTCCACCAGTGCACTGCCATCGGTATCTTTATAGGCGAGGATGTCGCGGGTGATCTCGATGAGGTAAGAATCGAGTTCGCCTTTGTTCCATTCCGCGAACACCTGATGGATCTCATCGGGAGTCATACGCAGTCCGGCAGACATCAGATGATAAGCTTCGCAAATCAACTGCATGTCCCCGTATTCAATGCCGTTATGGACCATTTTGACAAAATGTCCGGCACCGTTGGCTCCTACCCAGTCACAGCAGGGTTCGCCGCTTTCGACTTTTGCGCAAACTGATTGGAAAATAGGTTTAACGCTTTCCCATGCGGCAGGGGAGCCGCCCGGCATCATGGAAGGTCCGCGGCGCGCGCCTTCCTCGCCGCCGGATACGCCGGTTCCGATATAGAGCAATCCTTTGCTTTCTACGTATGTTGTCCGGCGGATCGTGTCGGTGAAATGAGAGTTGCCGCCATCAATAATAATGTCACCGGGTTCCAACAAGGGGATCAGCTTTTCGATCAGATCATCGACCGCGCTGCCGGCCTTGACAAGCATCATTACCCGGCGCGGTCGTTTCAGTTTCGTGACCAGTTCCTCTAAAGAATGAGTTCCTATAATGCGTGTACCTTTGGCTTCGTTAGCCAGAAAATGATCTACTTTGGAAACAGTTCGATTATAGACGGCCACAGTAAAACCGTGGTCATTCATGTTCAGAACCAGGTTCTGTCCCATAACGGCCAGACCGATCAATGCAATATCCGCTTTTTGTTCCATATATCTTTAGTCTTTCTTTTCCTGAAGTGTTTTGGCCAGACTTTCCGTGATTTCGATAACAGTCCCGTGACGGTGATCTTTAGGAAAAGTCATTTCCTTGGAACAATCTGTCCATGTTTTGAAATCTGTTGTTTTGACTGCTCCATAGTAATGAGGGTTGGCATAATGGTCAAAATAGCAGAACCAGGTATCTCCGATCTTCAGCAGGGAAGGTCCTTCCACCCAGCTGATGGTAAAAGGTTCAGAGACATGAATAAAGGGGCCTGTTGGGGTTTTGCCGGTTGCCATGCGCAGATTTTTCTTGGGAGGATTCAGCCGTTCATCTTTGCAGACGAGGATATAGCGGTCGCTGTCCATGACCATTGTGGAGTCGATCACGTTGAAGCCGGGATCGCAGAACAGTTTACTTTCTGAAAAGGTTTTGAAATCTTTAGTCGTGATGTAATAGGCCCGATGGTTATAGTTGTCCTCGCTGATGTTGGAACCGCCGGGGAATTTATCGGTTACAGTAGAGGACCAGAAGATATACCACAGATCTTCTTTCTTATCGTAGAAAAGCTCCGGAGCCCAGACATTGCGTGTTTTGGGTTCATTCTGCATGACTGGGATGCCTTTCTGCTCGGACCAGTTGATCAGATCCTTGCTGGAAGCATAGCCGAATTGTTTGCTTTCCTTGGTGGTCCAGCCGCTGGTCCAGACCAGATGGAAGGTGCCGTCCGTTCCCTGGGCGATAGCCGGATCGCGCATGAGCTTTGCTCCCACCGTGGGTTGGAGGAAAGATTTGTCATTATTCAGAGCGGTCCAGGTATAACCGTCCCGGCTCAAAGCCAGATGCAGTCCATCCTGCCCATTATCCCGGAAAGAGGTAAAGAGATACCAGCCCGTTTGGGGACGCGCGGTTTCATTGGGTTCAGCCGCGGAACCGATATTTTGGAAGGTTAGACCTAATAACAGCGTGAACACGACTTTCTTCGCTATATTCATGGCGCGTATTCTCTCCTATATAGAAGGTGAGTTCAAACATAAAATCGTTTTATTCGCTATGAAAAAGCTGAAATACCTTCAAATTGCTTCTCATCCAGTGACTAAAAGAGCTTTATCACGGATTTTTTATTTTATACAAAAAGGAATTCAAATTTTTTTAAGGAAAAATGTTTTTTTATCTTGAAAAGCAGAGATCGTTGATCCATTATATGGGCTCGAGCACGTTTAGGACTCCTCTGGGGTCGATGCGTAAACTTATGCGTTTTATAACTGGCATATTTGAAAGATTACAGTCACATCCCAAGCGGGTTGTGTTTCCTGAGGGACAAGATTCCCGGGTGATACAAGCCGCGCGGCAGTTCTTTACCCTGAAGCTGGGGATCCCCATTCTTCTGGGCAGCCGCAAACAAATCAGGGAAACGGCTGACAAACTCAGCATCGCTCTGGAAGGTGTAAGAATCATTGATCCAACTCAAAGTGATGATTTGGAAACGTTTGCCAGAAGATTTGAATTGCTTCGCAGAAGCTATGGATTGAATCTGGATGGGGCGCGTGAAGCGATGTACCAGCCCAATTACTATGCCTCGATGATGCTGGCAATGCATCAGGCGGACGCAATGGTTTCAGGCGCAGTGGATTCCAGCAGTGTTGTCCTGCATCCTCTGCTGCAGATCATCCATCCGGCAGAGGGAACGCAAACGGTGTGCGGCAGTCAGATCATTGAGCTGGGTGACGCGGATAACGCCAGGATCGGTTCGGACGGAGTCCTATTCCTGGCGGATTGTTCTATCCAGCAGGATCCTACGATCGAACAACTGGCGGATATAGCTGTGGCTACCGCGCGGCTGGCGCTGCAAATCACAAGTGAACCGCCTCGTGTGGCACTGCTTTCGTTGACGACTCATGAATCCGCGGTGGCTCAGGGGATCACCTCCAAGGAATACGCCGCGGCGATGCTGGCGGCGAGCAGAGCTGAAAAGGAAGGGATCAAAGCCTTTTTTGACGGAGAACTTCAGGCCGACGCGGCGCTCATTTCGGAGATCGCGCAGCGGAAACTGGGATCCGGGGAACTGGGGCCAGTGGCCGGAAAAGCCAATGTTTTGATCTTTCCCAACATGGAAGCGGCGGATATCTCCAGCCGGTTAGTTCAGCATCTGGCTAGAACTAACATATATGGCGACATACTGTTAGGTATCGATCGCCCTGTAGCGGTATTATCGCGTGCGGCTACAGCTCACGATATTTTGGGCGTAGCGGCTATCCTGGGCGAACAGTGCAACCGGTATCGCCGGATGTATCCGGGTGTAGGCATCAGGATCCCGGGCGAATAAACGATCCCAATGTTTCCAATAAAGAAGATCGTGTACGGCGGCGGTCTGCTGCTGGCGGCAGCGGGGCTCTTTGGCTGCGTCAGTATGACTCAAAAAACTCCTTATTCTGTCTTCAAACATATAGACGGGCTGGTCGCGTTTTGGGATTTCTCGGAAGGACCGGGAGTGCCTAAATGTTCACAAGGGAAAGATCGTTATGAGCTTACAGAGTATGGTGAACCTATTCCCGTGGTTGAGGAAGGCCCTTGGTCAGGTCGTTCTGTCCAGTTGAACGGAGCCAGTTATCTCTCTTTGCCTTATGAGAAAACGGGAGCATTGGATCTCAAGGATAATCAGGTAACAGTTTTGGCCTGGGTCAAAAAAGAATCGTCGCAAATCGGTTTTGTAGGAGGAATGTGGAATGAGTATCAGGAGGGAGGTAAACGTCAATACGGACTTTTCATCTCTCTTCCGCATTATAATGGAGCCGATCAGGTTTGCGGCCACATATCCAAAACAGGAAAGGCAACGCCTCCATTTCCTTATTCCATAGACTATTCCGCCAGCAGACAGACAGTTCCTTTAGGCCAATGGTGCTGCGCGGCCTTTACCTATGATGGAAAGTATATCCGTTCCTATCTGGATGGCGTTTTTGAGCCTCGTGAGCCGGAGCTGATTTCTCACACGAAAGGTTTTCCGGGATATCCGGAGGGATTAGTCCAATCCAAGAATCCTTACTATTATCCGGATGGGATGGGGAGTAACGGATCGGATTTTACTGTCGGCGCGGTACTGGTCAAATCGGGAATGGGGAATTTCTTCGTCGGCAAGATCGGCGGGTTGGCGGTTTTCAATAGAGCGCTCAGTCCGGAGGAGATCGCCAAAATTTCAAAAATAAGAAAAAATTGATCCCTGTTTGATAAAAAATTTTGAGGAAATGTTTTTCAAAAATACCCTTTTTTATTCCGAAATCACCATTAGACAATAAAAAACTTTGGGATATTCTATATCATTCTCCTTTTAAGAATCGAATACTCCCATCAGAATATGCCTTTATACGAATTTGTTCATTGTTATCATTAAACACTTCTTCGATGACGACAAAATCAGGGGTATGTTCGATATCTATATTTGTCAGAGGATGAAGCTGATAATAAAAAGAATCAGCGTTTTCGCCAGGTTTGAAAAAATTCACTCCCTGTTCTGTCAGAATGGAGTAAAGCTTTTCGATCTGTGGAGGGGTTGAATTGGTTTTGGCATATTTCAGGTAAGCCTCACATAAGATTTC
>JAFZAR010000291.1 GCA_017557085.1 Verrucomicrobiota bacterium
CGGATGTATCCATATCCAGGCGGTGGACAATGCCGGGGCGCGCGACACCTCCAATGCCGCTGAGCTGATCCTTGCAGTGGTAGAGCAGGGCATTGACAAGGGTGTGTTCCTCATGGCCTACAGCGGGATGGACACAAAGCCCGGCGGGTTTGTTGACGACGAACAGATGTTCATCTTCGTAGAGAATATCCAGCGGAATATCTTCGGGCAGGATCTGGAGCGGCTTGGGTTCGGGCCAGCGAATGGTAACGACGTCCCCTTCATGCGGATGAACAGAGGGAAAGACTTTTTGCCCGTTGATCAGAATATTTCCGTGATGCATCAGACGCTGGAGAGCGGTGCGCGACAGGTCTGGATAGCGTGTTTTGAGAAAAGCATCCATCCGCTCCATGGGCAAAGAGGTCTCGATGGTAAAACTTTCCTCTTTGAGCAGAGAGTCTTCACCATCCGGGGATGTGTCTTCCAAACCGATATTATCTTCCGGAGATTCCAAGTTTTCCATCATGCCTTTCTTTTTGCGTTATGATAATGATAGACCAGCAGTGCGATCCCTGTCAGTTCGACCGCCAGGGCAATGAGCTGCGCTTGTGAGAAACAGAGAAAAACCTGGGGAACATCTCCGCGGAAAAGCTCCACGATGAAACGCAGTACCCCGTAGCCGATGAAATAAAATGCGGTGATCTGTCCCTGAAACTTTCTGTGGCGAAAGCAGTATTCCAGAACAGCGAAAAGCAAAAGATTGAATCCCGCTTCGTAAAGCTGAACAGGATGGACGGCGATACCATGAGTCTCATGGTATTCCGGATAATGCACTCCCAGAAATGAGGAAGTGGGACGGCCATAGCAGCAGCCATTGATGAAACAGCCCACACGTCCCAAGGCGTGAGCCAGAGCCAGACTGGGAGCCGCGATGTCGAAGAATGTCCAAACCGGTATCTTGTTTTTGAGCAAATAGATCAGTGTGCATCCAATGCCGCAGATCATGCCGCCAAAATAGACCAGTCCGCCGTTGCGATAATTGAATATCTCAGTCCAGGGCTGGTTGGCAAAGTATTCATTCCAATAAGTGATCACAAAAAGAGCCCTGGCACCTACCAGTGTCCCGATCAATACCCAGGGAATAGAGTTGAGAAACTGCTCGGAAGTCACATCGGAAGTCAGACGGGCTCGCCGGGATCCCGTCCAGAGACCGGCCAGTATCCCCAGAGCAAACATGACCCCGTACCAGTAAACGGGATGTCCGGCGATTTCAAAGGCGATTCGATAGCTCATATTTCGATTGTTTTAAGTTCAACTTTTCACGATTTTCCAGTTGGAGCGGATCTTTTCGATCATTTGCGCGGTTTGAAGCGTTTCCGCCAGAGTCATTTTAGGTGATTCTTTCACCCCAGAGCGGATACATTCGGATACATGCTCTATTTCAAACTCAAACCCGTTGCCGCTGTATGGCTTGCTGATTGTTTGTGTCTCCACGGGAGTATCAGGCGAAGAACCGATCCCGCCGCCATGAATGGTACAGATTGCCACGGGTGGTTTCCAGAAAGGAGCGGGGATATGGATCGTTGCCCGTTCCATAAACAGATAAGCCTCTTTCTGTGAAGCAGTATCAATCGAAGCGTGAAGGACAGAGAGTGCCCCGGAGCGGTGCTGTGCCTGGATGATCACACGGGTATCCACACTGGTATGTGAAAGAGTGGCCATCGCCTGAAATTCAGTGATATCTCCCAGAAAATGCTGAGCGGTTGTCAGCGGATAGATCCCGACATCATACAATGCGCCGCCGCCCAGCTCCGGATTCATCAAACGGCCTTTAGGATCCAGATTGCCAATGAATCCAAAATCCATCTGAGCCAGAGTTGCTTTTCCGTATTTTTGAGAAGAAATGATCTCTTTCACTTGGTCGATCACGGGAAAAGTTCGTGTCCAGAGTCCTTCCATCAGGAACAGATTCTTTTGCCGGGCCAGTCGGATGAGTTCCTGTGTCTGCTCGACATGAAGAGTAAACGGCTTTTCACAAAGGACAGGTTTGCCTGCGAGAAGCGCCTGACGTGTGACCGGGTAATGAGCGCTGTTGACAAGCCCAATATAGAC
>JAFZAR010000292.1 GCA_017557085.1 Verrucomicrobiota bacterium
CCTCGAGGGCTCTTTTCTTAACTATCGCACAATTCAATTTTCAAGGAACATCGCTTCCGTATCCTGTCTCCAAGATACCTTCAAAGTATCTGTCCACCTCCAAAGAGAGACAACCAACTCCTCGCGCCAGACCCTTCCTTAAAAAAGGCAAAATCCAGCCCGATACCTCATCTTCTCTGGAATTATATCTCCGCCGCCCCGCTGCCGCAGAGCGCGTGTCGCGCATGATGCGCAACGCACGAAATTCTACTCCTTCTCCCTACCCTTTCAATCTATTTTTTTAGCTCTGCTTCTTTCTTAAATTATATCTTTCTCCTTTTCAGTGTGTTATGGTGTTGAAATTTTTTTCAGTTTTTTATCTCCTTCAAAAAAATAAGGCACAGTTTTCCCCCCTGTGCCTGGAAAATTCTTGTTTATTTCCGGTTTTATTCTTCGTCATCACCGCTGTTTTTGAGCGCAGCGATAAATTCTCTCATTGCAGGAGATAACGGCTTATCTCTCTTCACGATAGCGGCAATCGGCCGATAGAGTTCAATATCCACGGGAATGATTTTTACGATGGAGTGCGCGCTGACTTCCTGCGCTACGGTACGACTAGGAACCAATGATACCCCGTTATTGATCTCAACAGCGCGTTTGACTGTTTCCACATTGTCAAACTCCATCACCATATCCACTTCAATATCGTTATCTAAAAAGAGTTTATCTACTGCTTTGCGGGTTGGTGTTCCCGTCTCAAAACCGACAAATTTTTGTCCATTCAAATCTTTCAGGTGGATGGATTTTTTGTGAACGAAAGGATGATCCACGCTGGTGATAAGAACCATTTTATCCCTGTGCAGCGGAATGATTTCTAATTTGGTATCCCGCATCGGATAGGCTACCATGCCGATGTCCACCACATTGCTCAGCACATCTTCATAAACTTGATTGGCGCGCCGATATTCAACCTGGACACTGACAGAGGGATATTGACGGAGGTATTTACGCAGATAAAGCGGCAGATCGTGCAGGCCGATGCTGTAGATCGTGGCCAGACGGATCGTTCCCGAAACAACGTCACGCAGTTCCAACAGTTTGCATCGAAGTTCGTCAAATTCTTTGACCAGGTTCAAGCCGTATTGGTTCAAGAGGTCGCCTTCACGGGTGAGGCGGAATTTCTTTTTGCTTCTCTCAACCAGATGACACCCAAAATGTTTCTCCATCGCACGGATCTGCTGGCTTACGGCAGACTGGGTTATCCCATTGATTTGAGCCGCTTTGGTGAAACTTTCAGTTTCAGCCAAATCACAAAACATTTTAATGCTTTCTATTTGCATGACAGTGTTTTCTATCTGAGTTTATCTGTTTTTTTCACAAGGATATTCCCTCTCCCCGCGCACAGCGATATATTAGCTTTTTGAATGACCTTGTCAAGTTTTTTGAATAATTGTCTCACTTTGCTTTGACACTTCTCTCTCATTTTAGTAGCCTTTTGCGAGCGCCTGGGCTCAGGAAGCCTCCTGGCGCTCTCTATTTTTATAAAAATGCTAGTTGTTCAAAAATACGGCGGCACGTCTGTTGCGAATCTGGAGCGAATCAAAAATGTCGCTTCCCGGATCGCCGAATACTGGGAACGCGGCGACCAAGTGGTTGTCGTGGTTTCCGCTATGAGCGGCGTAACAGACTCTCTCATTAAGTTGGCACATGGTCTCCTTCCGTCTCCCAACAGACGGGAAATGGATGTTTTGCTCGCGACCGGTGAGCAAACTACTATTGCTTTGACCGCCATCGCTCTGCATGCTTTGGGTATCCCTGCCACTTCAATGACTGGGTCGCAAGCTGGCATTATCACTGATGAGGCTCACACACGCGCTAAGATCAGAAATGTCTCGCCTATCCGTATCCGCCAATGTCTGAACGCCGGCCATGTCGTGATCGTTGCCGGATTCCAGGGACAGACGGATGATGACGACATCACCACTTTGGGCCGCGGCGGTTCGGATCTGACGGCGATCGCGCTGGCAGCCGCGCTGAAGGCCGATCTGTGCCAGATCTATACAGATGTGGAAGGCGTCTATACAGCCGATCCCCGCATCGTCCCCAACGCGCAGAAGCTTGATGAGATCTCGTATGATGAAATGTTGGAGCTGGCCAGTCTGGGAGCCAAAGTCATGCAGTCCCGCTCCGTTGAATTCGCTAAGAAATTTGAAGTTATTTTTGAAGTCCGATCCAGTATGAACAATAAACCAGGAACGATTGTAAAAGAAGAAACCAAGAGCATGGAAGATGTCATTATCCGCGGCATTTCCATGGATAAAAACCAAGCCAAGGTAACCCTCGCCCGTGTACCGGATCGTCCGGGCTCGGCGGCGCGTGTCTTTGGAGCGCTGGGAGACGCGAATCTCAGTGTGGACATGATCATACAGAATGGCAGTCCAAAGACTGCGGAACCCTGCACAGACATTTCCTTCACGATCGACAAGCCTCTTCTCAAACGTGCGACCGATCTGCTCCTGAACATCAAAAGCGAACTGGGCTTTGATGGTCTGGCGCATGACGATCAAATCGCCAAAATATCCATCGTGGGCGTAGGAATGAAAAGTCATTCCGGAGTCGCCGCCAAGATGTTCTGCGCACTGGGCGAAGCCGGCATCAATATCCAGATGATCTCCACCAGCGAGATCAAGGTCTCCATCATTGTGGATATTGAAAGCGCGGACAAAGCTCTGAAAGTGCTTCACGCCGCTTTCTTCCCGGAAGCCGCTAATGCCGACAAAGTCCAAAATTAACCCTTTTACTTTTTAACACCATGCACGACTTTCATTACAAAAACGGAAAACTCTTCTGTGAGAATGTTGCCGTAGAAGATCTGGTCAAACAGGCCGGTTCACCTCTCTATGTTTACTCACAAAAGACGATCGTGGAAAACGTCAATCGTCTGGAAATCGCCTTGGCGCCACTGGATGTCACTATCTGCTACGCGATGAAAGCAAACGCCAGTCTGGGCATCCTGGGGCTGATGGCCTGTATGGAGCTGGGTTTTGATGTGGTCAGCATTGGTGAGCTGAGAAAAGTCCATTTCGCCGGCGGCGATACCAAACGCTGTGTTTTTGCCGGTGTGGGCAAGACCGAGGCGGAGATCACCGACGCTCTCAAGCTGGGCATCTATTCTTTCAACGTGGAAAGTGTTCCTGAGCTGGAACGCATCAACCGCATCGCCGGCAAGCTCCATAAAAAAGCTCCTGTTTCCATTCGTGTTAATCCGAACGTGGACGCAGAAACTCACGCCAAGATCACCACAGGCACTTATGCCAATAAGTTCGGCATCGCTTTTGAAGAGGTCGAAGCCATCTACCGCAAGGCCAAACGCAGCTACAAGAATCTGCATCTGAAAGGTGTCCAAATGCACATCGGCTCCCAGCTGACAGATACCGCTCCGTTCGTGAAAGCGGTCAAAAAGATGATCCCGCTGGTGAAAACCCTGCGCGACAAGTACGACATCGAGTTTTTCAGTCTGGGCGGCGGCATCGGCATCGCTTATCAGGACGCGCTGGAAAGCGGTTCCGCCGATTGGTGGCAGACCAAAGGCAAAAACTTCATCAGCCCCGAAAAATTCGCGGATGCTCTGATCCCTCTGCTTCAACCGCTGGGTGTCAAGATCCTGATAGAACCCGGCCGCTTTATCGTGGGCAATGCCGGAATCCTGGTCACCCGTGTGGAGTATGTGAAACAGACCCCGAAGAAAAACTTTGTGGTGGTGGATGCCGCTATGAACGATCTCATTCGTCCGGCGCTCTATGATTCTTATCATCAGATCGTTCCGCTGAAACAGCCTCGTTCCGGCAAGACGATCACCGCCGACATCGTGGGACCTATCTGCGAATCCGGTGACTGTTTCCGCCACGACTGCCAGATAACTTCTGTCAAAGAAGGTGATTATCTGGCACTTATGAGCGCAGGTGCTTACGGCATGACGATGGCCAGCAACTACAACGGCCGTCCTCTGCCGGCTGAAATACTGGTCAGCGGCGATCAGGCGGATTATCTCCGTCTGCGCGAGAATATCCATACCACCTGGAAATACGAGGGTATCCCTCAATGGCTTCTGTTTGAAGAGGAAGAGCAGCCGGAAGAAAAGAAAGAGAAGAAAACTCCCAAAAAATCTTCCAAAAAAACTGCTAAAAAACAGACCAAATCCAGGAAAAAGTAAAAATTTTTCCTTCTCACGGCAAAGTTTATCTTGCTAAGAAGTCCCGATTCCCGTATTGTGCGGCTAGTTAATATCTGCGCAAGCGGGATTTTTTTTAGGAGGCAACAAAATGAGCGAAGAAAATCTAAATCAACCTCAGAACGAAACGAAACCGGGTCCTTCCTTCTGGCAGGATAAAACCGTTTTGATCTCTCTGTCGGTACTGATCCTGGCCGGGCTTTTGACAGTCGCGTGGATCACACACCGGACTCTTAAAACGGTCGAAAACTTCACCCGTACCGGGCTGAATTCCACCACACAGATCTCTGTCTTCAGTGTGGCCGAAAGCCTTCATAAACAATCCAAGCTGGTCATCCAAAGTGCCCTGATCACTGTGGATCAGACTCTGGAAAAGGAAACCGTTCTCTCTCTGGGCGGCTTTGCCTTTGGCCTGGGAACTTCCAATCTGCGCATGGTCTCCATGGGCAATCGGGTCCAGTACTACATCCCTCTGAATGATGTTGCCGAAAGCGACATCCTCTGGGACGGCGAGAAAAAGACACTCACGCTGAAAGTCCCCGCTCCGGTCGTGGATTCCGATTTAGTGGAGATCCAGCAGGATCCCCGGCAGATTCTCTTTCTGGGCGAGAACAGCTGGTTCGACTGGGCACGCGGCGGCGGTAAACCGGAGCTGGCTCAGGAAGCCAAAGACAATCTGCGCCAGTATGTCCTCAAGACAGCGCGCACCCGTTACTATATGAACATGGCCGAGGACAACGCCGCCCGCGAAATGGAACGTCTGGTCCAGACACTGATCACTCCGCTGGAACCCGAAGCCCGTGTCATTGTCGAGTTCAAGAGGAAACACTGATGTTCTATGGATAAAAAGCGGATCGCGATCAGTCTTGTTTTTTCGATCATTTTCCTCTCCGCCGTCTTTTACAAAGTTCCGGTTCGTGAGGTCCTGAACGTACTTAAAAACGCGAGTCCTTTCTGGATGTCTGTCGCCGTTGGAGTCATGGCGCTGACCATTACGCTCACCGGTGTGCGCTGGGATCAGGTCCTGCGCAGCCAGAACTGGCGACTGCCCTTCTGGCAAGTTATCCGCGCCACCTGGTACGGCCACTGCTTCAACACCGCTCTGCTGGGTCCCGCGGCCGGGGATATTTTCAAATCTACCCTCTTTGCCAGGGAACAAAACATGCCCCTGGTCAACCTGCTTTCCGCTTCATGGCTGGATCGTCTGCTGGCCGGTGTCGGCAGCATTATCTTCGCGGTTCTGGTGGTCATTTTCACGTTGATGACGGGCGAACAACTGCAAATCGAACTGCCCTCTGTCAATCCGTGGATCATCGCGGCCGGCGTACTCTGTGCCGCCGCGGTCTGCTTCCTGATCTGGAAATTCCGTCTGCTGGATAAGATCGCCTTTGTCAAAAAACTCAAGGACACTTTTGCCGGCGCAATCGTCAAAATGTACAAATCGCCCGGACGCGCTTTGACCGTCATTCTTCTGGGCTGTGTGGGGCAGATACTCCTCAGCAGCATTCTGGCCTGGACGCTGGCCTCGGTCACCCAAACCGATCTGCCCTGGGTGCAGATGCTCTGGGTCTTTCCGGTCATCGCCATGCTGGCCACGCTCCCTATCTCGGTGGGCGGAGTCGGTGTTCGCGAAGGAGCCTCGCTGGTACTGCTGGGCAACTACGGTGTCGTCCAGGCCGACGCGGTAGCGGCCTCGCTTCTCTGCCTGGGCGTTTACTGGCTGAACGCCGCCATCGGTGCCATCCTCCTCTTCATCGGAAAACCTAAAAAATAACCTCCCTGACAAGGCAAAGGACTTCTCTCCGAAAAAAATCCCCCGGATGTTTCCGAGGGATTTTTTGTTTCGTTATGCGGCTAATGCTTTACTTGAGCATTTTGACCGGAGTCCAGGCACCGTTGGCATCGGAGCTGTCCACACAAGCATAGACAAAGGCCATGCCCATGTAGCCGTCACGCACGTTGGCGTACTTGCTGCCGTCGCATTTGAAGGGCTTGCCTTCCTCGAAAGCGCGGACATCGGCCTCAAAGCAGCGATGCAGAC
>JAFZAR010000293.1 GCA_017557085.1 Verrucomicrobiota bacterium
GAAGTATTGTCAAAACTCCGAGGAGGCCGTTTGCGGACGACGATCAAATTATCATCACCACAGCGTTTTTCTGAACGAAGAAGCCACTCAAACCGGTCGTAATAATCCAGATGAACTTCCTCTAACAGATCCCACAAGTCTTCACGAGATGGGCTGGGAGTGCGTATTCTGATAAAAGCGGGAGTCATATTAACGCGGTAATAGTGTTCTTTTTTAATAGAAAGGTCGATTCCCGGAATTCCCTGGAATATCTCAACAGGGAGGTATGTAATCAGATCCCAAAAAGGGGAAATGATATATTGAAAGTTCTGATCATCAAAGCGTTCGTAAGAAATTTCTCCTACAGAAAAACGGTATCCATTTAAATCAATGGCTTTGATAATCCCGGTGTTTATATAATAGGGAGTTCCAGAAAGCGGCGTTGTCAGTTCATTCTTCATTGGAGTTTTAAGTATGCCGGCAGAAGTATTTTTTCAAAGCGCAGCTGATACATCTTTTTATAAAAATTCTTTCGGATTTTTGAAATCCCTTCGATTTGGTCAATAATACCGTTGATCTGTTTAAGGTTTATCCTTTCGGTGACTCGTTTGAGGGCTAAGTTACATTCTTCAAATTGAAGACTGTTGATCACTTCAAAGTATGAACTCTTCTGTCCATGCAGCTTGATATGGGATGCCGGGAATTTATAGATCCGTTTTTCTATTTCGTCCTTGGAGTGAAGAACATTTTGGATCGCTTCATCCGTATTCAAACGCGGATACATACAGGATCCATTGTCATAGACTGGAGCTATCGTGTAGCGGTTATTCTTTTTGATGAATCCCCAGTTGCCTCCATGACGGTCAAAATTCCCGTTCAGCGCATCAACAATAAACATATCCCAGAAACGCTGGATCGTTTCCGGAACACAGGTCGATTTCAGATTATCCAACAGCATTTGCTGGATATCTTCATAAGTATATTGATATAACTCTTTATCCTGTTCCAGAGTGCTTTCTCCCACATCGTTGAAATGAACCAGGATCTCTCCCTTTTGACAAAAATTCTTCATCAAGACGATATTTTTTCCCTGATAGGTACCCAGAAACGTTTCCTGGACCGGGATACCCAGCAAACCAAAAACATGACTGCCCAGAAATTCTGAGATGTGATTGAATATCAACCCGATCTCAGAATTTTTCTGGAACTTCATGATATAATGAAACCCGTCAATAAGGATCTCATATTTCTTTTCTGCGCCTGAAAAGAAAGTGTCTGAATTGATGGGATAATGAGAATAATCAGTCATAACAACATCAACCGTTCAGAGAATAGGATAAGTTTCAATATGTGTCAATAGGATATATTTTATATTGATACATATTGGACCCTGATATTTTTATAACTAATTGAATATAAATATAATAAGTATTCTTTTAATATCTTTTGAGAAATTTTTTCTTATTCAGGGTAAGTCTTTGAATAATAAGGAGTATTTAGAAGAATAGAGGATAAAAGTGCAAAAAAATGGCTCCAAAGGTAGGGCTCGAACCTACAACCCATCGGTTAACAGCCGATTGCTCTACCATTGAGCTACTTTGGAACCAGGTTGCTTACGCGTTATCACGCGTAACGGAAGACAACTTTAGCAGATGTTGAGAGTTTTGCAATAAAAAACAGGAAGAAAAAATAATTTGTTGGAACCGCGGCGGACGTTTATTTGTGGGAAGAGCTTGTCTCAGAGGAGAGTTTGAGTTATGATCGGGGTGGTATGGATGTTAAAAATTTGAATGAAGTTCCTGCTTTTGTGACCAAAGATACATCGGAGATCCGGGAAATCCTGGCCTATCGCAATTCCGGGATACGCAATCAAAGTCTGGCAGAGGCACGTCTTTATCCCGGCCAGTCCACCGAGGAGCATTATCATCCAAAATCTGAAGAAATCTATTATATCACCCACGGACAGGGAAGGATCCGTGTGAACGGCGAGTATCGGGATGTGATCGTGGGCGATGCCATTGGGATGCATCCCGGCGACCGTCACAAAATATGGAATACCGATACAGAGGTCTTGCGGTTCTTGTGTTGCTGCGCGCCGTGTTATGAGCATGAGGATACGATCATCACGGAAGCGGCGGATCCTGTGAAAGAGTAACAGCCGATTCATGAACAATTTTTAGAAGGAAAGATATGTTGAAAGAATTATTGAAGAAATGGAATCCTGTTTGCCGTTGTGTTTGTATGCTGGCGGCAGTTGTCGGGTTAGCAATGACGGTACAGGCACAGATGCCTCAGCCTCCGGGTCAGGTCAAGGAAGGGGAGAAAGCCGTCAACGAGGCTTATCTCTTTGCCCACATGATGGATGGGGATTACTGGCGCTTGTATTACAGTGTGAGCCTGGACGGTTTGCACTGGCATCAGCTCAACGGAGGAAAACGTGTTTTTGAGGAGTACCGGGGACACTCGGATATCTGCAGGGGACATGACGGCCGTTATTATCTGGTGGGCAACAGCGGTGATGACCGTCCGGATATCCACTTCTGGGTATCGGAGGATCTGATCACCTGGAAGCACTACAGTGAGTATCGCCC